>NZ_JANAVR010000017.1 GCF_025215055.1 Candidatus Cardinium sp. TP | reverse complement strand
GCCTAATGTTTTAGCTAGTTCCAATAACCCTAATTTAGGCTTGATAATTTTTTGATGTAAGTTCATAGTAGTTAAGATTTATATCATCATAATTTAACAATTGTCAGATTAAATCTTGACTACTACAATTCAAGATGCTGCATTGGTTTGATCACTACACATAAACAATAACCAACCCAAACAATTTATGCAGAATTTAACAACACTTAAAAACCACTCCGCTGAATGTATAAGATAGCAGCATACAAATGGAAAAATAGTAATCGCCCCTTTTTGGGGCTTCAAAGGAAACTGTTTTTCCTAATCATCTCTCAGATGCCACTTTCTATACCGTGACTTTTTACAGGGGAATTTTGCTTTTAATGCAAAAAAACAGTGACTTGAATAGATGCAAAGTATGACATATATGTCTTCTATTCATGCAGTTTATTATAGCTTCTTTTTCTTGGTAGCTTCAATACTTTTAAAACATTTGCTTTGACACCTAAAGAAAAATCATATTTAGCCGAATTGCCTAGTGGATGCCATTGGTAGCTAAGTTGCCAGCAGTGCAAATCCCGTTCAATGGAAATTTCTGTAGCAGATGCATCAAATTCATTTTTGTTAAAATTATACGTAGTACGCAGATTAATTTTCCACTTTTTAACCAAAGTGATACTCCCATTAAAAGAGATATATTTTTCTATGCTATAATTTTTTGCTCCTTCCTTGTATGCATATAATCTGTTATAGACTACATTAAACTCCGAGCCAATATTCCAGGGCACTTCAAAGTCTATCTTATGGTTTTCCATATTGTTGACCGATTGGTCGTGCTCTTGGAGCAGTGCTTTTTTTTTCTCTTTACGGGCATGGTGTGCAAGATCTATGCTGATCTTGCAGCTGGCGTTTTTCACTTTCCATAAATCTTGACCATAGTGCCATGCAAAATGATTGATCGGTTCTTCTTTGATGCTATCATCATCTAATATGGTCTTTTTAGTTAGATAAGGGTCAAAATTTGCCTTTAAGTCAAAGTCAATTTTGCCCATTTTACCTATTTTTGCCTCGCTAGCCATATGCATATGAATGCCATCTACTAGATGACATTCATCTTTCTTTGCTTGAAAGTCATATTTAGTTTCAAAATCTAAGTTTTTTAACAAAAAGATTTTATGGCTGCTTCTTTTTTTTTCTTTTTTTTCTGGATCTGCTGATTTTTTTATCTTTAACTCCACTGTATTATGTAGTTTACAGTTTAGAATAGATGTAGCATGATTCGGTACATCTAGACCTGGCCGTAGTCCTGTAAAGACATACTTTCTTTCTTTTTTCCCTTCTGCATTTTCTACTTCTTGGCAGTATTTTTTAGAGAAATCAGGCGTATAGGTAAAGTTAATACTAGGTTCCATTTTAATACGAAAGCCTTGAATCGATGTTGCTCCTTCAAAATAATGGGTGTGGTATAACGTAGTCCCTAGCGTTGCACCCAAATGCCAAGTATAGACCTGATTAAACCCTGGTTTCCGGATAGGCCCTTTTGTCTTCTTTTTAAGCCAGTACCACCCTGCATTATAGGTGAAATGTGGCTCTAAGTTAATAAACTCAAATAATTTACATTGTATGCTCAGGGGTATGGTATGCTTGACACCACGTTCTGTATAATGATTCCATCGATAGGTTGGAAAAATGGCTTGCGTGTTGTTGGTTACGTTAAGTGGGTTAGGGTCTTTTTTTGCGTTTTGTAAGTGGGTTTCAAAATCTATAGTATGTTTTATTTCCATAGTATGGAACCAATGGTGGGTGCCTGTAGAGCGAATGCTTTTAAACGGATGCCAAGCAGTACTATATAGGGAGCCGTTTGGTAAGGTCCAATGTATAAAATTCGAAAGTTGGTTGAGTTCAAATGCTGCACGTACCGTTAATCCATAGGGGAAGCCGATCAGGTTGTTCTGGTAGGATAAGCTCCCAGCACATTGTTGCTCCATGCTTTTTGGATTTTTGTTATCTTCATGGTCAAATGTTTTATAAGATTTGTTGTGGAGGTCAAGCTTTGCATTAAGACTGGTAGGGCCATGTTTTAGTGTAGTATGCTCGCATTTTAAAGACCACCCTTTCTCCTTTTCTGTTCTATTGACTGTATAATGTAGGTTGCCGCTGTATTGGTATCTTCTTTTATAGCGTAGTGTATTTTTAAGTTCTGCAGTACCACTAGAATATAGACTACCTAAAATAGAAATATCCACATAATCATTGAAATTGATGTAGTATCCGCCATTACGGAGATAAAAACCATATTCACCTTCCCCTATTTCTGGTGGAATTATACCGTATGTGCGTTTGCCTTCTAGAAATAAGGTACCAAAAATAGAGCCCAATGGTGTAGGCACTTGGTCAAAGTACAAGCGAAAGGGGCCGCTGGTAATTTGTTGATCTCGCACTATTTTAGCGCGTTTGGTACGTATGTAAAAATGGGGATGTGCTAGCGGGCAAGTAGTATAAATGATATCCTCCCCATAAAATGTTACTTCATCTTCCTTTTTGATCTGTTTGCTTTTAACAATAGATGCTTCTTGTTTGGTCAATAGGCGATCTACTAAAGCCCGTTTGGTTTCGATGTTATACCGGATTGTTTCCATAAAAAAGATCCGTGTTTGGGTAGAGCCCGCTTTACCATATTTGTTTTTGGTTACATCCTGATAGGTAAAAATAGGATTCCCTATCGGTTGGTTATGCAGATCCTTGCTGCCTTTTGCATAAAGCGTATGGGTCTTTAAGTGTAGCGCCACGATATCCGCTTCGAGTTTGATCTTATCATAGGCCAGCCTACTCGCCCCATGTAAAGAAAGCATGTCCTTTTTAGCATCAAAAACGATTGAATCTGTTGCTTGGTAGTGTACCATATCTGAAACGTGCTCTCCGCTTTGTTTGCTGCTAGATAATAAGAGAATCAATCGGTAGCTTTTATGAAAAGTAAGCGGTCTATTAGATTTCCTATCAGCCGTATAAGGCTGCACTGTATGTGAGTAGCTACTGGCTTGTATCCAGCTTCTATACGCAGTGTTATAACCATTACTAAAATAGGGACTACAATTAAAGTATGCAGTTGCTTTTGCAGATACGCCACTAAATATGAATGGTACTACAGCAACGATACGTAGGAAATAAGACTTAGGCACACCAACAAACTTTATTTTACCCTTTTCGTATAAAGGAAGACAATCTCAAATATAAAAGTATGTATTTGTTTTTCATATAGCCGGCCCTAACTATTCCATTTATCGTCTACGTTTTCTTATCGTATTACCTTAAGTATGCTACCCTTGACAAGGCGAAGTCATTATTTCATGTCTAATGCGGCATGCTGAGTTTTATGGTTTTTATTTGCGATTGTATTTATTTTTTTGTACATATCTAATATTTTAGGGTAATATTAAGGGGCGATTCATGAAATAGATAAGTTCCATGCGCCCTTATTAAGGTTTTTTTGCCTGATTCAATTGAAGCAGATAGACAGATAGGGTCATATGGATAGATCGTGGGGAGCTATACATTAAAGCCATTCTGCTTGGTAGTGATTATGCATATACAATTAAACATCAAATGCTATGAAAACGTATAGAAATGCTAGGGTAAGTCTATTCATTGGACTATTGAGCTTGAATACTTTGGCGTCTTGTGTTAACACAAGGGAGGAACTAGGTGCCAATAATAGGAGGTATCGCAGCGGCTGTTGTACAGCTACGGTCGATAATATGATGAGAGTAAAGAGACGCCACCCGGGATGGTTTTGGTCGGGAATTGCGGGGGGAGTCACTGCGCTGTCTCTTGTCTTTATAGGGGGGGGATATGGTCTGTATTATAATGTATTTGGCAATAACACCGGTCATAATAATGATACTGGTCTAGCCACCTCGACACCATTTCCGCTAAATAATGGAAGTACAACCGTTACACCATCCAGTACTACACCCTATCTAGAGGATACAACCCTAAAATTCATTACCGATGCGATAGAAAAGGGTGAAGAAAAATGGGGTAGTAGTAGTACTACTACTACTATTACTACTACAGTAGCACCATTGGTTGTACAGGATCCTAATGTCATAACGGATGAGATTGTGAAAGATCTTGATGGTCATGCTTGGTCATTAGAAAGTGTAAAAAAGTGGTTGGATGCAGGTCTACATGTTAATGCAACGGACCCAAAGGGGTGTAATATGTGGAATAGAGTATCACAATTGAAAATAGAAGAACCAAAAAAAAGAACAGTGCTAGACTTTCTAGATGGGCAGAACATAGATGTGAATAAAGCATGCTGATGCTATGTAGATTTTTGAAAAATAATCCAATTAACATTGTATAGAACAGGCTCTATCCTGGTATCCATTCGGATCATGGCGTAAACGGATGCCTTTAGCACGTTGACGCCATTGTTCTTGTACCTGAATTTTTTATTGAAGCAATGCTACTTGGTCATAATTATAACCTAACCATTTAACATCAAATGCTATGAAAACGTATATAAAATATAGCATAGGCCTATTGCGCATGCTATTAAGCCTCAACACCTTGTTTGTTTGTGTGCGCACAAATCAAGGAATGGATACACAAGAAAAACTTTCACCCTCGGCTATAGATAAGCGTCTCCACACAGGGCAAGGAATGGTTGCACAAGAAAAGTCTTCAGATTCGGTTGTAGAATAAACAAAGAACAGGACTAGGCCAAGCTATAGAGCAAGATAATGGCTTAACGGTTCAGATGCTGCTGGGATATGAGCGGACTGATATTAACAACGCGGGGGGCGGTGACACTACACTTGTATTGGCGTGTAAGTTACAAGTATGGGAAATAGTTCAGATTTTACTAAATTATACTGGGAATCAAACGTTAGATGTTACGATTCCAGATCCAGCGTCAGGCAAGCACCCTCTTCACTTGGCAGCTCAAGAAGGTTCTTTAGAAGTTATAACATTACTTTTAGATCCTAAGTATAAAGATAAAGTTGATGTAAATGCAAAGGATAAAGAAGGCAATACGGCTTTATATCTAGCAGCAGAGAATGGTCATAAAGATGTAGTTGAACGTTTGATGCCAAGCATCAGGTATTGATGTAAATGCTAAAAATAAAGATGGGGATACGGCTTTGCATCTAGCAATATACGCCAGTCACGAAGGGGCAGCTAAGCGCTTAATGGAAGAACCAGCTGTTGATATTAATGTCAAAAATAATAATGTTTACACACCTCTGATGGTGGCACAAGAGCGGGGCCTAACACCATGAAAGCGCTCCAATTAACACCATAAAAGCGCTCCTGGAAACTGAAAGGATTGATGCAAGTGTAAGTATTAAATAGAATAATAATAATGTTTTGCATCTAGCAGTAACCTATCACTTAGTAAATTTAGTTAAATCCTTGAGGATAGTCAACGAACTATTAGATGATACAAATGATCTTGGTTACACACCTCTGGAGCTGGCGTGCATCTGGGAATATGAAGAGATCATCGAACTGCTTAAAACAGCTCAAGATAACAAGGTATCATAAAATGACATTGTTTTAAGCATATGGTAATACTACGCTAAAAAAAGTCCGTGCCTTGGAAAGGGTTACGATCAGAAAGTTTGGTTTACAGCTAGAAAAGCAGCAGTCGTCCGCTTCACGGGCTCAAACAGGCTGTTTTTCTAGTCAGTTGTAAACGTATGCGGCTAAGCCGTATGTGTTCAGCGCGATGGTTTTTTGCGTCAAAAAAAACCGCCCCTGTAAAAAGTCGCGGTATAGAAAGTGGCAGTTTACAGATGATTTGGAAAAACAGTTTCCTTTGAAGCCCCCAAAGGGGGCCCTTTCTGTTTTTCCATCTGTAAGATGACACTTTCAGCGCTTTTTACCGAGGGCTTGATTTTTTGTCTACTTTTTTATAAAGAAAAAAGTGGGATAAAATTCATTATTAACCAGTATCGTGAACAGATACAAATTAAAGTTACCTTACTAACTATTGTCGTGCATAGACACTTTTATCCTTATTGAATAGACTTCGCTGGATTTCCCAGGAACACATCCCCCTTTTTTACATTCCCTAACACAACCGACCCTGCACCAATACTCGCTCCCTTTTGAATCGTCACACCGGGAATAATCCTGGCGCCTATGCCAATAAAGACCTCTTCTTCTATGGTGACATGATCACCAATAATGCTACCCGCACCTATTTCTACCCAATCATGAATTTGGGTTTCTGCTTCGATAATCACCCCATTATGTAGTATACAGTGGTTGCCTACAGTTACCTCTGAAGCCAAACAAACCTGTGCGCCTATGTAATTGCCTGAACCCATTTGAACCCCATCCGCTATAATGGCAGATGGATGAATCGCCGAGATGGATGTGGACTTTTGTTGGGCAATTAAAAAGTTTAAACAGTTTTT
This sequence comes from Candidatus Cardinium sp. TP, assembly GCF_025215055.1. GTDB lineage: Bacteria > Bacteroidota > Bacteroidia > Cytophagales > Amoebophilaceae > Cardinium. Next base: position 13,785 of record NZ_JANAVR010000017.1, on the reverse strand, counting down.
TCTTTTTTGGATATGACGGTACGCTATAAAAGAAGCACACTCCTGGTTCAGTAACTCAAGAAAGGTTGGATCATCTGTAGCGCCTAAAACAGGAATGTTATGAATAGTGGTATTATGCCATTTTGTTTCATCATCTAAAATGCCATAGACGATTAAATTGTTTCTTTGAAAAATGTCTAAAGACCCCTTTGTCAGATGGCATGCGCCTAAAATAATCACACCTTTATGCATATAATTGAAATTGATCTATGGTTTTAATAATGGCAACGCAAGTGTAAACGATCTGTTCAGCCCATGCATTGCCTGAAGGATAAAAATAAAGCCAAATGGTCAATAAATTTAGGTCATACTTTTGGATCAAGCAAAAAACTGGCCTATCTGCTTTAGTAGGCTACTTCCAACATCAGACGTTCTTGTAGTAGGGTGATAGCTGCATTTTTTTTGCCCAAATAGGTTAATTTTTCTTGGTCTGTATAGGGTTTTGGAGCAGTTGTTTGCTCGGTCAAAATACCTTGAATGGTGATATCAGGATGATTTAATTTTAGCTTAGGTAAAAGCTCCTCCTTGAGGCTCTGTAACAGGTTTTCTTGAACGGGATTGATCAAGGAAATGGTAAGCATCGTATCTTGAATCTCTATAGGTTGATTCATAAGGCGATAAGCAGCTGTATGCCCCCTTTTTTTTAGGTCTTCCCTATAGGCAGCCAGGCAAGATTGCACCATTGCTGCTGGTACCGGCTTTTTTAGGTTACATGGGCTAGCTATTTTTTTTTTACATCGGAGTCATTTGTTTTTTTCTTTGTCAATGTTGACTTTAAGTTTGCTAAGGTAGGAATCGTTATGGTTGTTGGCTGCTGGGCAGCTGGGGCGGGCGTAGTAGGCAAATGGTCGGGGTTTGGCTTGGCCAGTGGCGTTATAGAGGACTGAACGGCAGCAGCATCCATTTGTTTAGGTTGCGTACTAATGGGTGCTTGGGGAGGATCTATTTTTGGTAATGATTGATCTGGTAATGGCGTGCTTGCTGAGGTAGACAAATGACTAGTGGCTAAGTCAATCAGTGCCAGTTCTACATGTAACCTTTGGTGTTGGCTAGACTTATAGCCTATATCACATTGGTTTAAGCGTGCCAACGCCTTTAATAAAAACGGCATCTTACATCTAGATGCATACTCCGCATAACGTGAACGCATATTGTCTGTGACCTCTAAAAGAGGGAGCGTAGCATCGTCTGTGCAGACCAATAGGTTGCGTAGATATTCGCCAAGGCCCACCACAAAATGATGGCCATTAAAACCTGCACGCAAAACAGCATCATAGAGCGTGAGGACCGCAGGAATATCCCCCCGTAAGCAAGCATCTATACATTTAAAATAATAGTCGTAATCCAAAATTTGGAGATGATCACGTGTGGCCGCATAGGTAATTTTTCCTCCTGCGCCTGCAGAAGCCGTGATCAGATCAAATATGGAAAGCGCGTCCCGCATGGCCCCTTCTGCCTTTTGTGCAATCAGCTGTAGTGCAGACTCCTCATAAGCAATAGCCTCCTTTGTCGCAATCGCTTTGAGTTGTGTAACGATATCCTCTAATTTAATTCTATTAAAGTTAAAGATTTGACAACGAGATAAAATAGTAGGTAAAACCTTATGTCGTTCTGTAGTAGCCAATATAAATATGGCATAGCTAGGAGGTTCTTCAAGCGTTTTGAGAAAGGCATTAAAAGCCGCATTAGACAACATATGTACCTCATCTATAATGTAAATCTTGTATTTACCCATTTGAGGGGCATAGCGCACCTGTCCCACCAGTTCACGAATGTCTTCCACAGAATTGTTAGAGGCTGCATCTAACTCATAGACATTCATGGCGCTATGGCTGTTTAAGCTTAGGCAATTGGTACACTGGTTACAGGGTTCTACTGCTTCGGTTACTTCTATACAATTGATGGCTTTGGCTAAAATACGGGCACAAGTAGTTTTCCCCACACCACGTGGACCACAAAAAAGAAAAGCATGTGCAAGCTGTCCAGAGGCTATCGCATTCTTTAATGTGGTAGTAATATGGGGCTGACTGATCACATCTTTAAAACTAGTAGGACGGTATTTTCTTGCAGAGACTACAAATTGGCTCATGGTCACATGGTAAAAAGACGGGTATTGGCCTATCCTTGAAAAAAAGATTTAATCCGCTCAAAAAAGCTCTCTTCCTTCTTATTTGGCTTCGGTATAAAGTTAGGCGAATCACGCAGTGAAAGCAAAATTTCTTTTTCTTCTTTTGTAAGCTCTTGTGGAGTCCAAATTTGCACAAAAACCAACTGATCTCCCTTTTTGCTATAACTATTCACATCTGCAATACCTTTCCCTTTTAGCTTAAGGACCTCACCGCATGATGTACCAGGTGGGATTTTAAGGCGCACTTTGCCATATATAGTAGGTATTTCCATTTCGCAACCTAGTGTGGCATCTATAAAGCTGATATGCAGGGTATAGCAGATATTATTTCCTTCACGTTTTAAAAGGTCATCTTCCTCTTCTTCTATTTGCACAATCAAGCTGCCTGGCATACCGCCACGGAGTGGTGCGTTGCCTCTGCCACGTATGGTAAGTTCCATATTCTTTTTGACTCCCTTAGGTACTTCGAAGGTAATCAAATCGTCTATAAATTTTCTACCTTCTCCCTGGCAATCTCTACAAGCTGTTTTAATACGGCTCCCTGTTCCAGCGCAGCTGCTACACACAGACTCTGTAAGCATGTTGCCCAACATGGTTTGAGTCGTTTTACGCACCACGCCATGGCCCTTACATGGGCCACATTTTTCTACAGCCAGTCCATTTTCCGCTCCATTACCGCCACATGCGTCACAAGTTGTATAACGCTTTACCTTTACTTTTTTCTCCGCACCCAATGCAATCTCTTTGAGGTTTAGTTTGATTCTTATGCGTAAGTCTTCACCATAATTAGACGCCCGTCGTGTTCTCCTGCCGCCACCAAAAAAACTGCTAAAAGGAGAATCTTGAAATAGATCATTCAAATCACCTTCGAAAAAGTCATCTCCATGGGACCGCCCTCCCCCTTGAAAGCCACTTGTACCGAACTGATCATATTGATGCTTTTTCTCTGGGCTGCTTAACACATCATAGGCTTCTGTGGCCGCTTTAAACTTCTCCTCTGCCGCTTTGTTGCCTGGATTTTTATCAGGGTGGTATTGCATGGCTATCTTTCGATAGGCCTTTTTAATCTCGTCCGCAGTGGCACTACGTTCTACACCCAGGATATTGTAATAATCTTTTTCCATTTATACTCCAATTATAACTTTAGCAAACCGCAACACATATTCATGGATTAGGTATCCCTTCTCTACTACGCCGACAATCTTCCCTTGCATTTCTAGATTATCTACCGGCTGCTGCATAATCGCTTCGTGTAGATCCGAGTTAAAGGCAGTGCCATGCGTTATGGTGATTTCTTGTACCCCATATTTTTTTAATATTGCACCTATTTTATCATAAATCAGTTTGATCCCTTCAATGTGTTGGAATGCCTCTTCTGTACCTTGTAGGGCCGCTATACATCGTTCAAAATCATCTACAATAGGTAAAAGCTCTTTAAGGGTTTGTTCATTCGCTTTATCCGTAAAGGCTATGCGCTCCTTAGCTGCACGCTTCTTGAAGTTATCAAACTCAGCATAAAGGCGCATATATTTATCATTTGCCTCCATGAGTAGCGTTTGCATTTGTTCCAATGAACCTATATCAGCGCTGCATACGTGCGGCTGGCTATCACTTAGCCTATCAGCTGACTGACAACACCCTCCCTCTGGTTCGACCTTTTGTTCATAGCAACAACCTCCTTGAGCTGCTGCCTCTTGCCGACCACAGCAACAGGGTTGATCCATTGTTTCTTCACCGTTGCAGCAACATGGGGTTGTTGTTTCCTCACTACAGTAAGCGGTTTGATTTTTGTCTACTGTCTCCTTGCAGCAGCCTTTTCTGTTTGTGTCTGTATCGTGTAACTTCATGCTTTATGGTATAAAATGATGACGAGATGACCTCATGAGACCTCTTTTGAAACGTAATTTTAAAAGTATATGCAATTTTTTTGCCAAATGTGGGCGATACTGCCAAATTGTCCTATCCAATTACCCCATTGTCTGGATATTTCCCAGGTATTTTTCGGTAGAAATCTTGAATACTTGCTATATCTTGCTCCATATTACCCGTACGATGGAAGATAGGCCCTAAGCCGAGTTCTTTTTTGGCATAGTTGATATACCCTAAAATAATCGGCACATTTGCGGCTTCCGCTAATCTATAAAATCCTGTTTTCCATCGTTTTGCATAGCTTCTGGTTCCCTCTGGCGCAATCACAAGCATCAGCGCATCTGCTTGATGAAGCATCTCTGCCATCACCGCTACCATATTGGTGCGTTTGGTGGTTTGGGTTCTATCTATTGGAATGGCGCCCAGCATCTTCATTAAATAGGAAAGTGGAAAAAACATCACCTCTTTTTTTATGGCAAACCTAAGTGGCACATCTGGATGGCTCAGTTTAAATAATATGCCGTAAATGAAGTCCCAATTACTCGTATGTGGTGCGAGTGACACGACTGCTTTTTTCCAAACGGTTGGATCGACTGCATTGTTAATTTTCCAGCCTAGCAACTTGATCAGCGCCACCGCACACTTTTGGGTCCAACGGTTTTTTGGCTTGGCCCTGCTACCTTCGAAATCCATCATCTTCTATGCTTTATTCAGGTTGACCATTCATCCTACTAGACCCAATTTAATATAAAAAAGTGAACCTAGGGCAGTTAGGCGCATACATCATGCAATGATTGGTGATTAATGCAATGATTTTCTTGTCCATCTATATAGACTATTGTTTATGCAAGAAAAAAATGGTAAAATTGTAGTGGTTACAATCCTCCTTAGCTCAGTTGGTTAGAGCATTTGACTGTTAATCAAAGGGTCGCTGGTTCGAGTCCAGCAGGGGGAGCTATAGCTGATCTCTTCAATTCTGGCTGATTGTTAGTGCATATCATGGAACATGAATGGAAATCTTTGCTACAGCAGTTTGAGACCTACCTTCGTTTAGAGCGTTTGCTTGCGGAACATTCTATTCTAGCCTACATTGCTGATGTAACAAGATTTGCCCAGTTTTTGTGGGGCAGGGGAGTGGTGCCGGTTACAGTAAATTCTATTCATATTCAATCATTTTTATCAGAATTGCATGCATTAGGCATGAAGGCTACGAGTCAAGCAAGAATACTTTCTGGGTTGCGTATTTTTTACAAATTTTTATGGTTGGGTCAGCATATTACTAAGGACCCAACTAAGCTGATAGCAAGTCCTCATTTAGGGCAACATCTGCCATCTGTTTTGTCTGTATCAGAAATCGAGGCGATGATAGGTGCGATAGACCATTCTACTCCGCTTGGCACTCGGAATAGAGCCATTGTGGAGACCCTTTATGGTACAGGCGTACGTGTTTCTGAGCTGATCACTTTGAAGTTAAGCCATATCTATTTCGAAGAAAACTTTGTACGTGTCATTGGTAAAGGAAATAAAGAGCGTTTGATACCTATTGGAGCTATGGCTTTAAAGCATATTAAATGGTACGTGCAGGAAGTACGTAGCCATATGGGCATAAAGTCAGGTTGTTTAGATACGGTTTTTTTAAACCGGCGTGGAGGCAGCTTAACCCGGGTGATGGTTTTTTTAATTGTGCAAGCGCTTGCGAGAAAAGCTAAAATCAATGTGGAGGTTGGGCCGCACATTTTTAGGCACTCTTTTGCCACCCACTTAATAGAAGGGGGGGCCGATTTACGCGCTATACAGGAAATGTTGGGCCATAGTTCTATTACTACTACTGAAATATATACCCATCTAGATAGACACTATCTTAGACAAGTCATGCAAGACTATCATCCAAGAAGCCGGTTACATCCACATCATAACGCATCGGCATAACAGGCTATACATGTTTTTTATAAAAAATCACTATATTTGTTCCTGGGTCCTTAGCTCAGCTGGTTAGAGCATCTGTTTTACACACAGAAGGCCGCAGGTTCGAATCCTGCAGGGCCCACGTTTGTTATTGTACCTAAAATTAGCGATTATGCCCGTTAGATTACAACGTAAAGCAAGAAGAAATAAAACCAAAGCAGCGCAGCGTAAAGCTTCGATCAAGCGTCTTATGTTTATACCTGTTATTAAATGTTTAGATGTAGAAGCCATACGTCAAAGTTTTGCAGATTGTAAGGCCACTGTATAGATTTTAGGTAGCGCATGCTATGCCACCAGATGCGTGCCATGTTCATGAGCTGTTGCAGTGATGGTCCTTTTTGTCTATGCCTCTTTATCGCTTTTCCGAGTGTGTCTCCCATGCTTTTTACCTTATTTGGAAGATTGAAGAAAGTGTGGAAGCCTTGCATGCGCAACTACATCCTCAATTTTTAGCTGATTTTCATAGTAATAATCTATCTTCTATAGATAGGCAGCAGCAATCTCTAGCCGTAAGAGTTGCGCTTTGTTGCTTACTAAAAAAATTAAATTTCCCCCTTGCATCCCTTTCTAAAAATGCACAGGGAAAGCCCATTTTAGCGGGTTACCATATTAGCTTTACCCATACCCGTTATTTAGCTGCAGTGGCCTTATCTACCGTGTGCCCTATAGGCATTGACATAGAAATAGTGAAGCCCAGCTTGCATAAGGTACAAAAAAAGTTTTTAACAGAAGCAGAAGTGCAAGATGCCAATCACTGCCTTGCAAAGCTCGCCATCTATTGGTGTGCCAAAGAAGCATTGTATAAGCGTTTGGATCAGCAAGCAATCGTTAAGGATAGTTGTATAGCGCCATTTCAGCTACAAGCTGAAGGCAAAATTATAGCCTATTGGCATCAAAAAAAGCATGTATTGGGTTATCAATGTATAGCTGATGGTGCAATAGAGCCGCATGTTTTGGTCTATTCTCAAGATTAATAACGCGTTTCAAACTGCATCTGTTGGGTGTCCACCAAATGGTGTCAATATAAGGAATATTTTTATTTGACAATCAATGAAAAATACTTAAATTGGCCCCATTAGCTGAACACATACGAAATAATCGCTAAAAATAGTTTCTGCCACTTCATCTAGGATAGCAAAGCGATACTTCTAATTTTTAAAGCGCATTATTTTACTGGTTCAGATAAAGTTGTTACAGCTATGGGCTGCATGCGCTGTCTAATCACAACTTTTTCTAAGGTGCATTTTTGCTTGTTTTGGCGTACCAAAATACCCAACAAATACTAAATCAGCAATAGGCCAATTGCATAGATGTGATTATAGCTGGTTGGTAAGCTATAGACTTTAACCACTACATAAAGCTGGGCTGACCCAATAGATTTGCTTACAATTTTTTAATTTTAACCCTAATCAGCTCAAATTTTTAACCCTATGCCTATAGAGATCATACCACTTGAACCTACACTTAGATCAGCCATACAACAAGCATTTCTAAAATGCTATAACCTGACGCTATCGGAAGCGGCCTGCAGCTTACAAGTAACCAGAAAAGAATTCGAAGGCACTTTTTCACTTCCTGTCTTTCCTTTTTGCAAAAGCTGTCAAGCACAACCTACTGAGCTAGCAGAAACGATAGGCCAATGGTTGCAAACCCATACCGATCTAATCGCGCGTTATCATGTCATCAATGGATTTCTAAACCTGGTGATCGATGCAGCCATTTGGATGGCTATTTTAAAATCTATTGCAGATAACCCATCTTACGGACACCTACCCAAACAAAAACGCCGTGTAGTGGTGGAGTTTTCATGCCCGAATACCAATAAGCCCCAACACTTAGGCCATTTACGGAATAACTTTTTAGGCAGCTCCTTGGCAGCTATATTAGATGCGGCTGGCTATACCGTACATAAAGTAAACTTGATCAATGACCGGGGGATTCATATTTGTAAGTCTATGGTTGCTTACCAACAGTTTGGTGGCGATGCAACTCCAGCCAGTACTGGCATAAAGGGAGATCACTTCGTAGGCAACTATTATGTAAAATTTGACCAAGTCTATAAGGAAGAACTGGCCCTGCTCCCTGAAGGGGAAACACCACTTATTCTACAAAAGGCACAAAGGATGTTGGTAGAATGGGAAAAAGGAGACTCTGTGGTAATGGCTTTGTGGCAAAAGATGAATGGATGGGTCTATGATGGATTCAATGTGACCTACAACCAATTGGGCGTCACCTTTGATAAAACCTATTATGAGTCTGAAGCCTATCTGCTTGGCAAAAGCATTGTAGAGGAAGGAGTGCATAAAAACATATTTTATAAAAGAACAGATGGCGCCATTGCGGTTGACTTAGAAGGTTTAGGCGAAAAGGTGCTATTGCGCAGCGATGGAACCGCTATCTATATTACACAAGACTTAGGCATAGCGGATTGGCGTTATGCAGATTACCATTTTGATCAAATGATTTATGTGGTGGGCAACGAACAAACCTACCACTTTAAGGTTTTATTTGCCATTATGTCCCAATTGGGTAGGCCCTATGCCACAGCTATGCACCACTTCCCCTATGGCATGGTGGATCTTCCTGATGGTAAAATGAAGTCCAGAGAGGGAAATGTAGTAGATGCAGATCATCTTATAGATGAGATGGCTGGTACGGTTGGTAACTATATGGGCCATACCCATAAAACGGAAGGCTTAACGCAAGAAGAGCTAGAAAAACTGCATCATACTTTAGCAATGGGTGCCTTAAAATTCTTTTTACTACGGGTTGCACCTCAAAAAAGGATGTTATTTAATCCTAATGATTCTATTGACTTTCAAGGAGATACTGGCACATTTATTCAATATACCTATGCCCGCATCTGTTCACTAATCCGCAAAGCCCAAGCGAACCAAACCCTAGATCCGCCAAGCATCCAACTCAGTCAACTAGAACAGGCACTTATTTTCCAATTGTATAGGCTGCCTGCCGCCATAGAAGAAGCAGCCGTCACCTATATGCCCTCTGTAATCGCTAATTATGCGTTAGAGTTGGCTAAAACCTATAACAGGTTTTATGCCAGTGCGCCAATATTGCGAGAAGCGAATCCTTCCATTAGGGCAGTTAGGCTATTGCTTTCTGTTTGTGTCGGTCGGGTGCTCAAAAAAAGCATGGCACTCTTAACCATTGAGCTGCCAGAGAAAATGTAATATGGCGCCCACTTAAGGATGACACCATTGTACAAGTAAAGGGATAAGGCATTTTATTTTTGTCTTAGTGTAGTATGGCCATTGGCTGCATGGATAGGATAAAACCACCCTTTACCACGCAATAGGTGTTTGGTCTGTGGCCAACAGATAGGCATTCGCTTTGCTAAAAGGTCTGCTTTGAAAAAAACCCCTATGGGCAGATAGCGGAGAAGGATGGGCTGATTTTAAGATCAGATGTTGCTGCGCATCAATCAACCTTTCTTTTTTACCAGCATAACTGCCCCATAGGATGAATACGACGTGTTGTTTGCGGCTGGAAATGGCCTCTATCACTGCGTCGGTAAAAAGCTCCCACCCTTGGTTTTGATGAGACCCTGCTTTATGCGCTTCCACAGTCAACGTGGCATTTAACAACAATACCCCCTGTTTGGCCCAACCCTCTAATGAGCCAGAGGCGGGCACTGGGTTCCCCAAATCCGCTTGCAATTCCACAAAAATATTGCGCAATGAAGGGGGCAAAGCGATGCCTAAAGGGACAGAAAAAGCCAACCCATCTGCTTGCCCTGGGCCATGGTAAGGATCTTGCCCTAAAATCACCACTTTGGTATGAGCAAAGGGAGAAAGGTCAAAGGCTCTAAAGATATTTTTAGGTACTGGATAGATGGTGCCATTGCGATAGGCGGCCCGTACGTAATCCGCTAACGTTTTGAAATAAGGCTTTTCAAACGCTTCAGTAAGCTCAGTTTTCCACGATGATTCTATTCCTACATTCATGGTTACAAGGGTTAAGTCATGCAAAAAAGCCAAATACATGCATACAAATGCTATATACAACATCCTATATAAATTATAAAAATTTACTTGACTTTATCAATTTCTTTTTAGAACTTCGTTTTTGTTATCCGGTATCCAGGCTTGGACATTATATTCATATAACATGAGACATTACGAAACGGTATTTATACTATCACCAGTACTTTCTAACGATCAAATTAAAGCATCTATAAATAAGTATAGATCATTTTTAATGGAGCGTAATGCCACCATTATGCATGAGGAGGAGATTGGTTTAAAACCTTTGGCTTACCAAATAAAGCATAAAAAAAGTGGGGTATATCATCTCATAGAATTTACAAGTGATCCTAGCTTGATTCAAGCGTTGGAGGTTGCTTATGCACGAGATGAGGAGGTGTTGCGTTTTTTAACCTTTGCTTTAGACAAGCATGGCGTAGCGCATAACATGGCCAGGCGGTCGGATGATGGGACAAACGAATCTAAGAAAGCAGTAGCGCTATGACTTTAGTAAACGAATCAATACAAAAAAAAACAATCACTAAGAAATTTTGTCGCTTTAAGCGGTATGGCATTAAGTATGTCGACTATAAGTGCGTTGAGTTTTTAATGAAGTTTCTCAATGAGCAGGGGAAGCTATTACCTAGACGCATTAGTGGCAATAGTCTGAAATATCAAAAAAAGGTAGCTTGTGCTGTAAAGCGTGCTAGGCAGCTTGCTTTACTTCCTTATGTAGCGGATAATTTAAAATAAACCAAAGATGGAAGTAATATTACAGCGTGTACACAAAACATTAGGAAACAAAGGTGCCATCGTTTCGGTTAAAGCGGGTTATGCTAGGAATTACCTGATTCCTGAAGGGCTTGCGGTTGTGGCTAGTGATATGCATAAAAAGGTTGCACTTGAAAATGCAAAGCAAGCCGCACATAAAATATTAAAGTTAAAAGCCGATGCTGAAGCACTGTTGCCTCTTTTAGCAGCTACCAAGGTGGTAGTGCCTGCCAAGGTCCGTGAAGGTGGTAAGATATTTGGTTCTATTACGCCTTTACAAATTGCTAAATCGCTTAAGGAACAGGGTATTGCCATAGACTATGCTAAGATAAGGATTGAACTCCCTATTAAGCAAACAGGAACGTATCAGGCGATGTTGTCTTTGCATGAAACGGTTTCTTATACACTAACCTTTGACGTAGTGCCTATCTAGAAGGACTATTTTGATCTTGGGGGCTTCGTATAGCGTGTGAAAGGGGGTTTGTTGCTAGGAACTCTTTTACAGTATCATTTTTTTGTTTTTTGTTTTTTTTGATAAAAGCTATAGGGGCCCCTTCCCCACTCATTTAAGCACCCCAAATTCTTACGGGCAAAATCTTTCTCTTCCGTAAAATTTTTCGGCTGGTAGACTGCCCTTACGTAGTCGTCAAAGGAAAATAAATGGTATGCGTTCAGAACTGTGGCAGAAAACACGTTTTTTTCTGTGTCCTTTTACGTCAATGGTTTTTAAGCGATTATATTGAGTAGTTGTCAGTATGGCTTTAGCTTTTTCTGCTTCCAAGTTAGGTATAAAGAGATGATCCGTTCTAAGAATCTATTTCCTCTTTCTGATTGCGTGAAGTAGGAATTTTTCCGATATACCACATAGTGTCTGATTTGTCTTTCAGCCAAGTTATTAGTTAAAGGAATGTTGATCGGATCCTGGTAAAATCTCCATAGCATAGGCTCTACTCGCATTATATTTCTGGCTACTGGACTAGCATGGATAGCATCTGGTAATCTAATAATAGCCTTTAGAGCATACCATGTCCGTTGGCGCAATTTTCTAATACGCCTTAAAAAGTTAAACAGCTCTATAGACTGGTTCAAAAAGGCTCGATGCAAGGCAAATAACTCACTTGCTATTTCTTTTAAATAAACGCCTAATCTTTTAACATCACTATGCCAACTGTGAGCATACCTTTCAAAATCTCTAGCCAGATGTGACCAACAGAGTTGTCTATGGGTGGGTGGAAAGTAATTGTAAACTGGGTATATATCGCTAATCACAAGGTGTCGTGTAGGATTTAGCCCACTACTTTCTAGAACTTTCCTGCTTCTGGAATCCGTTAGCTTAAGCAGACTGGCTATAGGAGTGGTAAAAATCCAGCACCAACCTAGTTTACCGCTGGTATAGTGACCAGTTTCATCTATATGTAACATTTTGCTGTTCTTAACAGTTTCTTCTATAGCTTGATAAGCTTTTTGGCATTTGGAAGCTACTCTAGCTTCACTATTAGAGATACTACCAAGACTGATATCAAGATTAAAAATATCTTGTAAAATCTGAGATACTTCTCTTTTAGAGTTTTTGTAAAAACCGGTTAAGGCAGTAATTACTGACTTGATGTTAGGGCTAAAGGTATCTGAAGTAACACCGGTAGGCAACGAATGTGCGTAGCGTTTGCCGCATTGTCTACAACGACCGTGGTACACATGATAGTTGGTTACGTGTGGCTTAATCTCTGGCAAATCTATTTTTTGATGAATGTAAGGCTTGGGAAAGATCACTACAGAACCACCACAGGAACAGGAATCTGAAATCGGTAAATCAATAACTTCATCTGCTGCCAGTTTAGTACGAGTGGTACCTGAGTGACCAGTCTGCCCACCTCTATTACGTGGACTTTTTACCTTATCACGCTTCTGTTTATATAATTCTTTAGAGGTAAGGCCTAGCTTGTCTTTTAGTTTAGCATTTTCTTCTCTTAAAGATGTATTGGTGGCCTTTAACAATCTGTTATTTCCCCTTAATAGAGAAATCTCTGCTTCTAAAAGGCTAATTCTTGCTTCTAAGCTACTGATTACAGATGTCAAATCGTCCATCTAGTTGATAACTATACTTAAATAATAATGAAACCTAACAATTTATGCCTGCTTAGCAAAATTGTAGTGGCAACTGTCGTGAACGGAAACAGGGAGCGAAGCAGCATAACGTTTGCCGCATTGTCTACAACGATTATGCTGTAGATGATAATTGATTACATGGGGGTTAATTTCTGGCAGATCTACTTTTTGGTGAATAATAAGGCTTAGCAGATATAGCTATAGGACCACCACAGGAACAGGAATTGGCAATGTGTAACTCAATAACTTCATCTGCTTCCAGCTTACTACGAGTCGTGCCTGCGTGACCAGGCTGGCCGCCTCTATTACGAGGGCTTTTTACTTTATTCCGTTTTTGCTTGTACAACTCTTTAGAGGTAGGAATTGAGGAGTTCTTTGACGTGAGACCTAGCTTGTCTTTTAACTTACAATTCTCTAACGCCAAGGATTTATTCGCTAATTTTAAAGAATGTGTAAGTGATTGTAATGAATCAAGCTCTGATTTCAGTAACGAATTCTCTGCCTTTAAGGAGCCATTTTTTGACCTTAATAAAGAAACTTCTGACTTTAAAAGAGTAGCCTCTGATTGAAGGCTAAGGATGACCGATTTAAGATGGTCCATTGACTTGAGTATTACACATAAATAATGACTAAACCTAACAATTTATTCACATTTTAACAAATCTTAAAAACCACGGCCCTGAACACACACAAAAAATGGAAAGGTAGCAAATGGCAATTTGCAGGCAAAGCCATTTATTTTAACACCCAAGCCTATGCTGCTAGGCTATACGCATATCTACCCCAACCCTTATATATGTAGTAGTCAAGATTTAATCTGACAATTGTTAAATTATGATGATATAAATCTTAACTACTATGAACTTACATCAAAAAATTATCAAGCCTAAATTAGGGTTATTGGAACTAGCTAAAACATTAGGC
>NZ_JANAVR010000016.1 GCF_025215055.1 Candidatus Cardinium sp. TP | reverse complement strand
TCACGTTTTAGAGTCTGGCACCCTCTAGGATGGAAGCAAGAGATAAAAGCAGGTAATCTTAAACCTTATAGCAAATCCCTTCAAACAGAGTTAAGCAAGATTACGAGAGAAACTTATGTCAGAATTGTCGTTAGGCCAAATATGGGAAATAAGGTTGAAACGCATAAAACAAAAGTTACGACGAACAATAGGAACTAAAGGTTAAGTTACTTTAGTTATAGATGTTCTCAGCTTCCGTGAAATAGTAATACTCTAAACTTAACGAGAAAGGAAAACGTGGAACGGAGTAACCACAATGCAGCTCTTACTATCTTACTTATCATTAAGATAATAATGAGTTAGCCAGCCGTATGCTGATATATGGAAGGGTTGTTTAAGAAGCCATATCCTGAGTTAATACTCAGGATATACAGACGTAAACACTATAATTTGGAAAGTAAAGTTATGAGTAGTGGTTATATGTTATGGACCAACAAAATGTTAGGTATACATGGATATAATGAATATCATAAGCTATAAAAGTAATTTTAGTAAACTTCAAGATGTTTTAGATGGAGAATATGTATGACAAACCCCAACTTATAGAGGAGCCGTATAACGGGAAACTGTTACATACGGTTTTGAAGCCAAGTGGGGAGGGGTGACTCTCTCTGCTTAGGTAACAGGGACATTTATTCTAACACAGAGATAGAAATGGTTAACGCGTATACGTCGTTGCCCCTGTCCGCCAATAAAAGGTTAGCCACGCAGTAAAAGTAATGAAAAGAACGGTTGTGCAACGGAAAAAACAGGAAACGCCCACTGCGTGGGCTTTTAATGAACTATTTTTCTAATCCGCTGCACAACCGTTCGTCTAAAGATTACAAGTTTACTGAAACGCCAAGTTTGTTTGGTGATGTGGAAAAACAGTTTCCTTTGAAGCTCCCACAGGGGGCGCTTACTGTTTTTCCATTTCTTATCAAGAAAAAAGTAGGATAAAAATCATTATTCACCAATGGTGCGAATAGATACTTTTTACTGACAAACAATAAAATATATTCCTTAAGTTGACGCCATTGAGGGTATAAAGACGAAATAATGATGCACCCTGTTCTAAATTTTATGCATATGTTTTTATCAAACATTATAAGTCAATTATTTTTAATATACTTTTTTGTAATCATGAACAGCGCTTACCAAATCTTGACTTATCTATGATACGCTATAACACCCCTCTTCTAATGGTATTGATCTTTTTGTTATTGACCTTAGGAGTAGGTCTTTACGTTAGCCAAAGGGCAACTACCTTTCGAGCATATGCTGTAGGTAATAAGCGGCTGCACACAACTACATTGGTCCTTACTGTGTTGGCTACAGTCTTTGGAGGGGGATCGCTGATGCAGACTGTATCAAAAGTTCATATTATAGGCCTGTACTATATAGTTGTAATTTTTTCTATACCATTGGGTTTATGGATAAACAGTCTACTGGTGCTGCGTATGGAGCCATTTATGGCGCATCTTTCTATTGCAGAGACGTTAGGTAGCGTATATGGCAGATACACAAGGGTTATTGCTGCGCTATTAGGCATCTGCTATTCTATTGGTATGGTTGCCATTCAAATCAATGTAATGTCCTCCGCCATTGGCATGTGCATCCATTTAATTGATCCGCGCATCGTAACCGTTCTAGCAACCTTAATCCTTATTGCTTATGCGATGGTTGGGGGTATTCGTTCCATTACGATTACAGATATATGGCAATTTGCAACCTTTACGATTATTATTCCTCTGCTTATTAAATTTGTATTTATAAAAGCAGATCAATCATTTCTAGAAGTTATCTGGACGATAAAAAAGCAAGAAAAATTTCAATTCAGCAGTCTTTTTCAATGGAATAAAGAACAACCATTGAAACTTATTTGGGATAGTCTAGTGCTAGCATGCTTCCTAGATCCATCTGTTGTACAGCGCATCTATATGGCTTCTAGTCCTATTCAAGCCTATAAGGTTTTTTGCCGTGTCACGCTTTTTAGCTTTATCATCATAGGGTGCATTGTGTCTATTGGTTTACTTGCGTTTGTAGGGAATCCAATGCTCCCGGCAACAACCATTTGGCCATATATTCTAGCTGATATGCCCCCTGTTTATAAAGGATGTGTCGTCCTTAGTTTATTAGGGATGGCCATGTCTTCAGCTGATTCTAACTTACACACTACGGCCATTATGGTTAGCCATGATATCGTAGAAAGTATTCGAGGCATAAAAACCATCCCCTACGTGCATCAGCTTCGACTGGCTAAGTTGACTACATTAGTCACCGGTCTCTTGGCTATGATTATAACGGTTTATTATTCTGATTTGCTTCAATTAAGCAAGTTTGTTTTTACTTCTAATATGACTTTTTTTAAAATTATCATCATACCTCCTTTTAGCTTAGCTGTTTTTGGTTTTCGAGGCAGCGCACGTACAGTTTTGATCGGAATGACAATAGGTATACTGACTGCTTTGACTTTGGGAAAGTGGCTTAAACTGACCATAGGGGGAATAGGCTGGGGATTACTTCCCATGGTAGCCAATGGTTTGGCTATGATGGCTGCACATTATCTGCTGCCACAACCGGCTGATAAGGGGTGGATTGGGAAGAATCATCAACAAAAAAGAATACAACAGCTGATACGGGCGTTTAAAAAATATAAAAAAAGTATAGACCTAGAATAAGGGATGCTTAACCTTACTTTTTTGTATCTGTTCACGATACTGGTTAATAATGCATTTTATCCCACTTTTTTCTTGATAAAAAAGTGGACAAAAAATCAAGCCCTCGGTAAAAAGCCGCTGAAAGTGCCATCTTACAGATGGAAAAACAGAAAGCGCCCCCTTTGGGGGCTTCAAAGGAAACTGTTTTTCCTAATCATCTGTAAAATACCACTTTCTATAGCACGACTTTTTACAGGGTCGGTTTTTTTGACGCAAAAAACCACTGCGCTGAACACATACGCTTTTACTGCGTACCAACTTTTTATTGGCGGACAGGGGCAACGACGTATGCTTATTAGGCACTTCCATCTCTGTATTAAAATAGGTGTACCTGTTACCTAAGCAGAGAGAGTCACCCCTCCCCACTCGGCTTCAAAACCGTACGTAACAGTTTCCCGTTATATTGCCTAAACGACGGACCCAATACCTATTGAGGACCCTCTAAAGAAGGTATGGGCACTGCTATCAGCTGAGGTTGGTTGTAGTCAACCCCTTCTACCTCAAAACCAAATAATTTATAAAACTCATGACGGTACCCTATAAAGTCAGTAAGGGTAGCTACATTGGTATCATCTACTTTTGGCCAAAGTTCCGAAACAGCTTGTTGGACATCTTCCCGCATCTCCCAATCATCGATACGAATCAAACCCTGTAGATCTACAGGCACCTTACCATCTTGTCTATACAAACGATCTGCATATAACCTGTACATCTGTTCTATACATCCCTCGTGTAGCTTTTTTTCCTTCATGACCTTGTAAATCAATGAAATATAAAGCGGTACGACCGGTATAGCTGCGCTTGCTTGGGTCACCAAAGCTTTATTCACAGCAATAAACGCCTGCCCATCAATAGAACGGAGCCGCTGTTGTAGCACTTGACTTGCTGCTGCTAAATCTTTTTTGGCTTCCCCAATGGTTCCTTTGGAGTAGATTGGATCTGTTAGCTTGGGCCCAAGGTAAGTGTAAGCTATGGTTTGTGCAGCCTTAGCCAACAGTTGCTCCTCTAATAAAGCCTCCATCCACATGATCCAATCTTCACCTCCCATTACTGCCACTGTATCTATTACTTCTTGAGGCGTTGCAGGTTCAATACAAACATTCGAAAGATGCCCACTTATGATATCAATGGTTTTATTGCTATAAGCCGCCCCAATAGGTTGTAAAGTAGATTTAAAAACTATACCCGTTTGAGGATGGATGCGACGAGGCGATGCAAGGCTATAGATAACCAAATCTACTGCACCACCCCAATCTTGTTTTATTAACGAAATGGCTTCTTGCTTAATAGCATCTGAAAATGCATCTCCATTAATACTTTTAGCATAAAGCCCTGCTTGATGGGCAGCTTGCTCAAAAGCAGCTGCATGGTACCAGCCAGCAGAAGCGGTTCGCTTATCGTCAGCTGCTCGCTCCAAAAAGACGCCTATAGTCTGGGCTTGCGCACCAAAAGCAGCCACGATTCTACTGGCCAAACCATAACCAGTAGAGGCACCTATGATGAGCACCTTTTTAGGGCCAGAGGCAATTGGAGGACAACTAGTTACATACTTAATCTGCTCATGTACATTCTTTGCACAACCTGCTGGATGAGCGGTGGTACATATAAATCCACGTACTTTTGGTTCTATTAGCCTATTCATTTTAAGGAATTGTTGACTTATTTACGAAGGTATGCGCGTCAAGCGCTTCTGAGTGGTCCGTAGCATCTTCAACTGTTTCAGAAGATGGATCAACTTCTGAAAGGTGATCACGCTTATAGTCATTTATGACGCTATGTTCCTTACCCATTTTACATTTCCCATCAAAACAAGCTCCTTCTTCAAAGACCAGTTTGCTGGCCATAATATCGCCCCATACCGTTGCGGTTGACCTCAATACAAGCAACTCGATCACTTCTATGGTTCCCTTTACCTCCCCACCAATTTCAGCATTTTGTGCTACAATATTGCCCTCCACCTGAGCAGTATGATTCAAGACTACCTTTGCTTTTGTCTTGATACCACCTGTTATTTTACCCTCTATACGCAAATTACCTATAGTATTTATATTGCCTTCTAAATGAGAACCCTGCCCTATAATGTTGCTAATGGTTACAGGATTTGTACTCTTTATTTTGTTGTTAAACATCTTTTCTAGGAATTAATATAATCTTCCGGATTTAGTGCAACGCCTTCGCCCCAAAGCTCAAAGTGTAGATGTGGACCGGTAGAAATTTCTCCAGAGTTGCCCATAAGGGCCACTACATCGCCTGCCCTAACCAAGTTACCAACTTTTTTAAATAAAATGGCACAATGTTTACAGATTGAAACGATGTTATCATAGTGTTGAATCACAATCACCCAGCCTGTATCAACGGACCAATCAGAAAAAATGACAATACCCGTTGATATGGCCTTAATGGGGTCCTTGTCTTTGGCCACAATGTCTACACCATAATGATTGCCTTCTCTATGGAAGGGTTTTGTAATCATGCCATTAATAGGGGGCACTAAGCAAGCAGGCCTATTTGCACCAGCTCTTTTCTGACTAGTTGATACCGCTACAGAGGGCTCAGGTTTTACGTCCGCTTCTACGGGTTCCACAAACGCAGCAGGGAGGGGGTGGGATAATGGCTGTTTAGACGTGCCTTGAATGATCTTTTGAAGTGTGGCAATAAACTCCGTTTGGGAGATAATTTGCTGTTCCAATGCTTCTACAGTAGCAGCTAAAGAAAGTATTTTTTTTTGATTTTCTGTTTCTATATAGATGGGATTCATCCATCTGGCTAAAACCGTTTTAGATAGCCACAGGCTGATGCCAAAGCTTATACATAGCCAAGATAAACACACGGTAATAATGATAGCATAGCTAAAAGGAGGCGTTATATGTTCTGCAAAATTTTCAACATTTCGAATCACCAGCTGATATCTACGTTCGAAATAATCCCAAAAACTTCTATGTGTACGCAATGATCAACTTATTTACGATTACCCTTTTTAAAACCACGCCTACCCATTGTGCTTAGGGTTTTACTGAGTATATCTTAACGATTGTGGGCGGCATTGGATTCGAACCAACGACCTTTCCGATGTCAACGGAATGCTCTAGACCATCTGAGCTAACCACCCTTAAGGGCACAAGCACTTGGTACAAAATTTAATGCATATAAAACCTGCATACTTCATAGAAGCGCCACTTGATATAGGCCGCTTTTTTCCGTGCGCACGGGGGGACTCGAACCCCCATGCCCGAAAGCACCACCCCCTCAAGATGGCGTGTATACCAATTTCACCACATGCGCAAAAACTTCAGCTGCTTTATACTTTAATTTCAACTGAAATAAACCTATTGAATTTAGCATATATTAGGGTATTTGCCAAATATTGCATCGATGATTTGGATACCTAGAGTAGGCCTGAAAAAATCGAACAAAAATATTTTAATTTACTTGCTGTAGCGTATAGTCTAAGGTCTTAAAAATAAATCTGTCTCTTCACGTCATTGGTTCATAAGACATTTTTATTTTTACTTTTTGTTGGTTGCATTCCATCCATCAGCATGGAATGTTGATGGCATCACGCTGCTGAATATGTTTGTCCCTAAGGGGAACAAAGCAGTGCTACGATTCACCTTAGTTGCATTAAATTTTAATGGTTCCTCGAAAGTGAATCTGAAATAGCCAAGACCGATCAATAGCATTAAGAGTATACACCATGCTATATGGATATAATTTTTATTATAACTGCCATGATGGTGATTGTATACACTTGTTGCGTTTATTACTACATGGTAGCGATAGGTATCACATCTACTTTGCCGACCTTCTGTTACACGCGAGCCAAATATCTGCCTTGTATGGACGCAAGAAGATAAGGTATTAAGGCCTAACAATGCAATGAATAGGCTTGCCTTATAGTGGATATATTTTTGATTTATAGTATTTTGAGCCATTGCATCAATAACGTGCGCCTTATCAACCAGCGAACCAAAATTGTATGTGTTCAGCGCAGTGGTTTTTGCGTTAAAAGAACAACGCCCCTGAAAAAAGTCGCGGTTTAGAAAGTGGCATCTTACAGATGATTTGGAAAAACCGTTTCCTTTAAAGCCCCCAAAGGGGGCGCTTTCTGTTTTTCCATCTGTAAGATGTCACTTTCAGCGGCTTTTTACCGAGGGCTTGATTTTTTGTCCACTTTTTTATCAAGAAAAAAGTGGGATAAAATGCATTATTAACCAGTATCGTGAACAGATACCCAAAATTTGCCATTAGGAACCAAATCTCCTGGATCTTTGGTCGTTGCATTACTATAGCGCTTTTCAGCTGATAGCATTGGATGAACGTGTTAGGCTACTGGACACTGCTGAGCTTGGCATAATTTTTCTATATGCTTTATAAGGCTTTTTACCACATAATTCTCGTACATAAAGTAATAAAAGGATACTACTATATCTATTATAGTTTGTCCTTTGTAATTTTTTATACACGCATCTGCCTTATGTTTCACTAAAAGATCAAAGATATCATCTTGAGGCCCCATATTTCCAGTAGCATCTTATCCAGAATCTTTCTGGTTGCACAAAATAGAGCTGTCTCCTCAGCGTTATTTTGTACATTCACATCAGCCCCTTGACCTAATAAGAATCGAATCGTATCTTCATCCTCTGTTATTACTGCCTTCATCAATAGGGTATCGCCGTCTTTATTCTTTGCATTTACATTTAGACCTTTACCATGCCAATATTTAATACATTTTAACCAATGCTCCTTGCTTAATCGCCAATTTATTTTGTTACCCTCCAAGCAATATGTTACCCGATTGCTCAACCGATCTTTGCCCGACAAGTCGTTCAAGACTGTTTGATCCATGCTTTTTAAGATCTCATCATCCAATACCATAGGATGTTTTACCTCACCAGAAGGTTTCTTGGACCAAGCGAAGCGTTTCTGAATACGCTTTATGACCTCTGGCTTCTGTTGCGTCCCCTTAATAATAGAACGTTCTTCAATAAAACGTTCTTCTACATTTGCAGACGTTATATTGGATCGTAATTTGGCTGGTAGTGTAGGACTTGTATTGAATTTAGTCAGCTGAGTACTTACATCCGGAACGACTGATATTGAAGATAGTGCAGCTGTCTCAAATGCTTGCCTTGCATTTACACAGGGAGACAAACTATAGAAATATAACAGCCCGATCCATAGGCCTAGCTTAGGGTATATATATTTTTTGTTCATAGCAGTGTTATTTAGAATGAATGCTACCATTAAGCATAACCAACCAGCAACATGATGCACATAGATAGCGCATAGCGCTATCTACATTTCCATGCTACTTAAGTTTAACTAAGGAAAAAAAAGAAATCTCCAGCAGGAGACCATACCATCAAAATAACCCCTTAGCCTTTGTTTTTCTAGCTGCAAAAAAATATACAATTGCAAATAAAAGTAAAAAAATCATACCGCTGCTCTATATAGCGCTTTTCTTATCAAGAATTTCGGCAAGGCAGTATGCGCTTAAGTAGGGATAGACTGGTTAGGTGAGTAGGATGGAAGCAGATGGTGTAAAGGCAGACCACCTCTACGCTTGGGCGCAGTTGCATTGGGTCCTAATGACGCTATGGGAGGCCACCACGTCACATAAACATAACTTGCATAAACTACAACGAACACCATCAGCCATAACCCTGCTACTAAACGAGCTGTTCTCAACTCATTACAATAATTACGATCTTCTCCGCTTTGCGCATTTTCTATTAAATGGCCGCACATAAGCAATCATCTATGCCCTATCTGCTTTGCTTAACTTTTTATAAAAGCAAAAAACCTTAATGCAGTATAATGGAACCTATGCGCCTCTTACACCATATGCATAATTAAAATCTAATTGATACTATAAAAAAAATAAATTACAATTCCAAAGTAATAAAAGTGAGGCATACAATGTAACACTGCGCTGCAAAAGGGTATATCAAAATGAGGTACTTTCTTATAAGGTATTATAGGGATATTATAGCCACCGATAAAGCAACATTTTTACCGGAGGCCATAAGCAAGGGATATACCCATAATTGATGCGGCAAATAGGTTAGGCTAGCCGTAGTGGGCAGAAATCAAGCTATCTATCTAACCCTTATGTATCGCATCGGAAATTTTTGCTTTAATGTCTGCTTCTATTTTGTTAAACAACTCTGGATGGTCCTTTAAGAGCTCTTTGCTCGCCTCTCTTCCTTGGGCGAGTTTATGTTCTTCGTAGGAAAACCAAGAGCCTGCCTTCTTCACGACACCCAATTCTACACCAATATCAATCAGTTCTCCAACCTTAGACACCCCCTCTCCATAGAGAATATCAAACTCAACGACCCTAAAAGGAGGGGCTACTTTGTTTTTTACGATTTTAACCCGCGTGCGTTTCCCTGATACGGTACCATCACTCTCTTTTAGTGAGGTTAGACTACGGATATCCAGGCGAACAGAAGCATAGAACTTTAATGCATTTCCACCAGTAGTGGTTTCTGGGTTGCCAAATAGCACACCAATTTTTTCTCTAAGCTGATTGATAAAAATGCAAGCACATCCCGTTTTATTAATGGTTCCGGTAAGTTTGCGCAAAGCTTGTGACATTAAACGCGCCTGTAATCCCATCTTACTGTCACCCATATCCCCTTCTAGTTCACTACGAGGAACCAATGCTGCTACAGAATCAATGACTAAAATGTCTATGCTCCCAGAACGGATCAGATGTTCCGCTATTTCCAGCGCTTGCTCACCATCATCTGGCTGCGCGATAAGCAAGTTTTCTGTATCTATACCCAAGCGTTCTGCATAGCTTTTATCAAAAGCATGCTCCGCATCAATAAAAGCAGCTAGCCCACCTTTCTTTTGCGCCTCTGCAATACAGTGCAAAGAAAGGGTGGTCTTGCCAGAAGACTCTGGCCCATAAATCTCAATAATTCTACCACGAGGTATTCCACCCACTCCTAGTGCTAAATCTAAACCCAAAGAGCCGGTGGAAATGACAGGAATATCTACTATATGATTGTCGCTTAACCGCATAACTGCCCCACGGCCATAGGTCTTTTCTAATTTATCAATGGTAACTTGTAGCGCTTTTAATTTTTCTGTATGATCAGTCATATAGTATAAGTTTTAAAAAATAAAAATGGCCTAAATTTTTTAGTAGTTTAATGCATAGCTCTTCAGTGGCATGACCATGCTACGCAAAAAAACAAAAATCGCCTCTTCTAAAGCGTACGGGCGCAATTCCTTGGCTAAACATACTACATTTATTTGATATCGCATCACAACAGCTCTACCTTGCATACAAGGTAGAGCTGTTGCACGATATCTCGTATCTTTGGTAGGCCTCCAAATGGGTAGCCTACCCTTTAAATTTTTGAATATAAAAAGTTGAAAACTTATTTCTTAACCAAGCGGAAAGCAATGGTTATAACATATATCATGCAACTACTATTAGCCATGAGCTGGCTACATGCAGCTGCTGCTTTACCCATCAAAGAGGTAATCATAGGCGTCAATACTAAACACAAGGAAGCCTTATACAAGCACTCTATTTATCAACCCCACGCGACTTTTTTAGGTATGCCTATTGAAAAATGGCTCTATCAATGGGGACAAAACCATCACAATATTGAAAAGATAAAAAATGAAATCACATCTATTCAGCAAGCATATGCCTACCGCATCCGCAAAGCGGTGCGTGAAAAAGAAAAAATGAAGCACATCGCCAAACGAGATCGACTTATTAAGCGCAAAAAATATGCCATAGCAAATGGGAACCGCCTCATGCGTATGGGTGAAAAACCCTTACACTATGATCCAATGTATGTACACCATAATGAAAAAATATTTTTAAACTACCTACATGCCAAAGGATATTTAGATACTGAAGTTACATCTAAAACTGATTTTAAGAAAAAAATAGTATCTGTTACTTATTACATAAAGCCAAAGCATTTGTATAGAATTGCTTCAACAAGTTTACAAATAAGTCATAAACCCATACGAGAGCTATTAGCTAGCCACCATGATGAAAGTTTAGTTAAGATAGGCTGCCCTTATCAATATCAAGATTTTGTTAACGAACAAGCGCGTATTATCAACTTATTGTCTGACCATGGTTACTTTGAATGCGATGAACAATATGTATATTTTAAAGCGAATCTATCAGAGGCAACCCATACCATAGATGTGACTACTATAGTAACCATACCGGAAGCCACCGTGCATCAAACCAAAATAGGCCGTGTTGTGGTAGATCTAACCACCCAAAAAGATTACCAATGCAGTGCTACACCTCTGCAAACCAAAACATGCCAGAGCCTTGATTTTTTGGTCCCATCCGACCGCTATCCTTTAGACGATCTAGCAAGAAAAATACCCCTTCGTCCTGGTGATCTTTATAATAAAAGTAAAATTCTAGAAACCTATGAACGACTCTACCGCATTGCCACATTTGAGTCCATTTCGATTTTGCCCAAAATAGAAGCGGAGCAGCTAGTCATTTATATTCATGCCAAGCCTTATGAACGGGTAAGATTACAAACAGAATTGGGTGGGGAATGTGTTAACCTCAACCTGAAGCGACTCCGCCCTACCATCAAGTTAAACACTGCCATAAGACGGGTTGGTGGACTAGGCATACTGCATATAGAGGCCAGTATTGCACTTAGGGAGGAATTCATAACCAAAGCAGCTACCAAGCTTGTGCAGCATATTGCATATGGATTGCGTGGTAAATTTACCACGCCACGTTTTATCTGCTGTTTACCAGAAAAGCGCAACCTAATGTTGGAAAACTTTAATCCAAGCACCAGCATAGACATTGGCTACAGTTTTACAAAAAATCCTATTTACAGTAACAAAAAAATAGATGCCGCCTTAAATTATGATTGGTCTAGTAAACAGGTTGCATACGAATTTTCGCCCTTTAAAGTAGTATTTGACTACCCTAAAGTCATAGATGAAACAAAAATCAGTCAACTAAAATTAAGAGCACCTTCTTTTTTGACAAGCATAGGGTGTATAGCCACCATAAGAGCGGCAACCCCAACGCTCTATCTCAACGCGTTAGATAGATATAAATGGATGGTTTCAATTGCCATAGAACATGGCGGCCTATTTGAGCACCTTGCCCTGTTTAAGCAGATTTTACCTAAAACATTTCAATTTTATAGGTATATTAAAATAGATATAGGGTATCGTCATGCTTTTAATTTTACAACCCATACGACCCTAGCTTGCCAAACTAAGTTTGGTATGGCTAGAGGCTATACAACAGCAGATAACGTACATCCAGACAAACAATATGCCATAGGAGGACATGGTAGTGTACGGGCTTGGGATAGGCAAATGATTGGCCCTGGTCTATACCAAGGAGATAAAAAAGAGGAGCAAAAAGGTGATTTGCTTTTGCTAGGGAATATAGAATTGCGTCAAAAATTAATGGGTTATCTAGAAGGCGCCCTTTTTCTGGATATAGGCAATACCTGGCGGTTGTCAAAAGATGCTCCCCAATCCATGCAATTCTATAGGGATTTTTATAAATCTTTTGCTTTAGGCGGCGGGTTTGGGTTAAGATTGAATTTTTACAATACATTTGTACTTTGTGGGGATTTAGCTTTTCCATTACGTAGACCTTCTGGAAAGGCACTACAAAAGCTACAACCCGTTTTTAACCTAGCCATTGGGTATCCTTTTTAAGGGTAGGGTAAGTCATTCCCTGTTATCATAACAGGACAATTTTTTTTTTGAATAAAAAAACCTAAATAGGTCATAAGTATATGCAACCAAATACAATAGCACTTAGGTTAAGTATCGATGAAGTGAATATAATTATTAAAGCTTTGTCTGAAAAGCCTTTTCGAGAAGTATATGAACTAATAGGTAACATTCATACCCAATCCAATGCACAGCTCAAACGAAATGGCACCCAACTGCAACCCAATGAACCGATGGGTACAGAGCATATAGATGGCAAAGGATGATGCTATACTTTAACTTTTTTGACATTACTTTTGCCATATGATCATCGAGCAACTCTTAACAGCCATGATTGGTGTAGGCAAATGGCTGCTTCATAACCAACGAAACGTATTGGAATTTAGTCTAGTAGTTGCATCCATTTTTACCCATGTTTTAGAGGCACGTCAAAATATTTGGAGCAAAATTTTGGCCTTTCCTATTGCTTTTATGAATATTTACGTCTACTCCGTTAGACGACTCTATGGCAAAGTAGTCTATAGCATTATTTTTATATTCTTTAATCTATATGCCTATTTAAGATGGAAGGGAACCACCCATCGCAAGCCTGTAAAAGTGAGTAGAACATCCTATAAAGTATTCTTGTCCATTACCGGTATGAGTATCTTGGGGGGAATGGTTTGGCGCTTTGTAGTAGGTAGATATTTTAATATATCATCGTATGGGGATGATTGTTACCTTGCTTTTGGCTTTATGGACAAATGGTTGATGTCCCATAAAAAATTAGAAAGATGGATGATCGCCCTTTTTCGCTATATAGTTTTCTCCCTAGCCTGCTATCAAAAAGGCGCCATAATGCTCAGTATACATTACCTTATTTTATCGTGCATAGGTGTTTATGGGCAAATAAAATGGTACTTATCTTACAAAACCATGAAAGCATCTTAGCGGCCTACCTTTCGTAGCTGTTATAAGTGGAGCTATATGGCCATTTTACAATAGCTGTTGCACCATTTAGTTAGACATAAAAACAGGGTTTGGCCCGCTATAATAGGTAGAACCATACGCAATATGCATGTATTTAAAGAAAAAAACAGTAAATTGGAGAGATCAATGCCCAATGCCTAAACCGTATTGGGTTTTCAGTAGGGTTTGTCGCCTTAAGTTAATAGACATTTAAACATAGGTGAATAGAAGCTTCTGACCAAGGAATAGGGAAGGAGTATTTTCTGTTCCAGAGTGGTATAATACATATAACTTACGAAATCTTAGTAAAATGCCTTGTGGTAGGAAAAGAAAAAGACAAAAAGTAGCTACACATAAGCGTAAAAAACGGCTTAGGTTAAATAGACATAAAAAGAAAAATAGATAGCCCTTAAGTGTCAAGAAGCATTATTATCTGCTTTGTTTAACTATTTATTAAATAGCTACTAATTGCTTTCTTGGTTTCTGTAAAAACGTAAACAAAATGAGCGCGTGGGTAACGAATTGATAATTAATAGTACGGATAATAATTGTAGAATAGCACTGCTAAAAGATGGAAATCTTTTTGAATATCAAGTAGAAAAGGAAGATAACAAATTCAAAGTAGGTGATATTTATTTGGGTGTTATTAAAA
Source organism: Candidatus Cardinium sp. TP (assembly GCF_025215055.1). Lineage (GTDB taxonomy): Bacteria > Bacteroidota > Bacteroidia > Cytophagales > Amoebophilaceae > Cardinium. The sequence goes on along the minus strand of NZ_JANAVR010000016.1, from coordinate 6,463 downwards.
AAGTAGTGCCCAGTTTAAATGCAAGCTTTGTGGATGTAGGATACAAAAAAGATGCTTTTTTGCATTATTTGGATCTTGGTCCACAATTCAATTCTTTGAAAAAGGCGATTCAATTTGTACGACACCAGCAGGGCAATGTAAAGAATCTAGCCAACTTTGTAGTTGAGCCATCCATAGACAAACTTGGTAAAATTGGGGATTTACTGACAAAAGGGCAAGAAGTATTGGTTCAGATTGTTAAAGAGCCTATTTCAAGTAAGGGGCCTCGTATAGCTTCCGAATTGACTTTACCAGGTCGTTATATGATCCTCATACCCTTTGTAGATACGATTAGTATTTCCAAAAAGATTACCAATCCTGAAGAGCGGGATCGGCTACATCGTTTAATTGCGTCCATTAAACCTAAAAACTTTGGTGTCATTGTGCGTACTGTAGCCAAAGGCATTGATGTGGCTACATTAGACAGGGATCTGAAAGACCTGATCGACAAGTGGAAAAAGGGAATAGAGCAATTGGCCGCTGCATTACCCGGGGAAAAAGTAATAGGAGAAGTAAACAGAGCCTATACTATTTTACGGGATATGCTCAATGAGTCTTTTGACAGTATTGTGGTGGATGACCAGCTCCTTTATACCGAAATAAAACAATATATACATACTATTGCACCTGATAAGGAAAAGATTCTTAAATTCCATCAAGGTAAGATCAAGCTCTTTGAACAATTGGGCATAGAGCGGCAATTGAAAACACTTTTTGGTCAAACGGTTGGCATAGAGGGCGGGGGCTATTTAGTGATTGAGCATACAGAAGCCATGCATGTCATTGATGTGAACAGCGGGAATAGAGCGGTGGATGAAGAGGGAAAAATGGCCTTAAACGTTAATTTAGCTGCTGCACAAGAAATTGCACGGCAGTTGCGTCTACGGGACATGGGCGGGATTATAGTTGTGGATTTTATAGACATTAAGGACCTAGAAGACCGTAAGCTCCTTTATCAAAAAATGAAGGAGCTCATGAAAGAAGATCGTGCTAAAACTTCTGTTTTACCCCTGTCAAAGTTTAGCATTATGCAAATCACACGCCAGCGGGTGCGTCCAGAAATGAATGTAGTCACCAGGGAGCTTTGCCCATCTTGCAATGGAACAGGCAAGATTGATGCCTCTATATTGGTTTCAGAAAGAATTGAAGAAAACTTACGTTTTGTTTTAATGAATCAAAATGAAAAAGGGATCAGGCTTTTGGTACATCCTTACCTCTATGCCTATTTTACCAAAAATATGATCTCTAAACGGTTGAAATGGTTCTTAAAATATGGTAGGTGGGTAACCTTGGTGGAAGATTCTTCAATGGCGATCACAGATTATAAACTGGTCAATCAAAATCAAGAAGAAATAGAACTCCATTAGTGCTTTTTTATCTTATTATCTTGAATAGACTTGGCTGGCTACTAAGCTAAGTCTATTTTTTTATTGCCTTTTAATGGCATAAAACAGAATATGTGTATGGTGTCTTCTACCTACTTGCAAATGACTGCTCACCCAGCTGGCCCTATTAAATTTGTATAATTCACAAGGAACCATTACATTAATACTAAGCACAAAAAGGATTTGAATTGATTGAAGGAGTCGAGCAAACGATCCTTTTTGAGGAGGCATGGCGGGTAATAAGCCATAGATCTACATTGTCTTTTGCTTTTTATCAACTTATAACAACCAGTTGAGTAAAATGTAAAAAAGAGCAATAATGCTAACGAACATAACGCGGTTAACAATAAAAATGAATTATGGAGCGCATTAAACTACCTAAATGTAGTGCAACCCCTATTTTAAGTGCAACCCCTATTTTAATAGGCACTTTTAGCTTGCTACTTTGCTTATGTACAAATGCACATGCAGCGCGTGTACAAAATAGGGCACCCAAAAACTCTTCTACAATCCTACAAAAGATAACTGAGTTTTACAAGCAATGTGGCCTTAAAAAAATAAAAAAAATAAAAGTTTTAGAAATCAAGCAGTATATCAGTTGCAACAGGCCATAACCGGCAGTTTATCCAAACAAACATGGGACAACGTTAACCTTATTATACCTTATTTGCAACAAGCCAACACCCAGATAAATAGCGATGCCTCTGCCATTGCGATTGCTACCAAAGGATCCCCTTTACCACATCACAACAACCCGTTGAATAAAGTAGCTGCAGACACGTTATTGGAAGAACCGCTGGGTGTTCACACATTTATTCAGTCCACTACACATCAGCAGGTATCAAGCAGATGGGCCAACTTTTCATTTGATTGCAGCATAGGCCTTGGGGCTATTTTTTACACAAACCGATTAGAGCAGATGCATTTACTGCAAAGGCAACAAGGTAATTACTTTTTTATAACTAAGACAAATGAAGCATACAAACCCAATTGGTTCCACGATACATTATATCAAGTCCGTGGCTTTAATCCATCTAATCATACCGCATATGGTGGTAGGGTTACCAACACAGCATTTCAAGGCAAAGGATTGGGGTTGCCTATTACACTAGGCATACAATATATTTGCTGGAAACAGCTGTTTGTAGGTATGGGTAGAGAAATGGTCTTTAATAGGACCTATAAACTGCTCCACAATAATGAAGATATAACGCATAAGGCATACATTTTGCATAAAAAATGGTCCACGCAGGGCAGATGGTTTGTTAAATGTGGGTGGTATATGGTTAGCCATCAAAAACATAGGTTTTTTGGAGACATACGTCTATTCTATGTGCAGCACTTGGGTCATATGTTCTCTAAACTGGTCACTTTTGGTCCCTATTTACACCAAGCATTGGCCTATAATTTGGGGTTAGGGTATGAGCAGCAGCTTACAGATTACTTTTCATGCATTACCCGTCTTTCTATGGAAAGGCAAAGATTCAAACAATTTACCCATACAAAATCCTATGATTATAATATTCAGTATAAACAACCAGCTCTTTATCTACAAGTCGGCATCTCTATGCGACCTGTAAAACAGGCCCCCTATAAGGCTTTAAAGTGCAAAGAACCTCAGTGTAAAAATAATACATTAAATCACATAACTAAACTAGAAGGTCTCCAAGACTTGCTAGAGGCAGATTAGTTGCGCGCTACAAATATTGTTTATAACTATAATATTTATTATAATGGGGCTAGTTATCTGATATTGTATTTCTCCTAAAGCAGGTAAGGCTATAGGTTGGGTAGATCACTGGCTTTTTACGGCCTTCTTTCAGAGAGGCTTAGGCAGGAGGATAATTGTAAACTATATAATTTTTAACCTATTTTGCTATGAAAATTAAAATCGCGTTACTTGGCTTATTTTTTGCCAATAGTATGATAGACCCTATATATGCTGATCCATATGAGTTCCAATTAGAAGCAGATGAAGTAGATGGTGCATCATTGGTAGAGAAGGATGCCTTAGAAACAAAGGATGCCACTAAAGCTGAGCAGCTCATAAAGGTGGGTGCTACGGTTAAGATGAGTCCTTCTATTATATATCAAGACGAAGCAATTTCTACTGGAAACAGCCTAAGCGCACAACTAAAGTTTAGTGCAAATGTGCCAAAAGCTTGGTGTAATAAGGAGGTGAAAGTTTCTATAGGAACTAATTGGAATGGAAAGGAATTTAACGTTAACAATACTGCTGTAGCCATTGGGAAGATGGTAACAATGGGTTATACTTCTACTATTTTTGGCTATGAAAAAGCAGATGGTTCCTTTCTTATATCGCCAAGTGAAACTGTATTGCAACTAAAACATGCGTATACTTTTGGTTGCTTTCAATTAGGTTATGCGATTGAAAGGCCCGTTAAATTAAAATTAGGATACTTTGATAAAAACCACTCAGAAGAACAAGACGATGACGAAAAAGAAAAGAGTCGAGTAAATAAATGGGATAAACTAGACAATAAAAAGCGTCCTTTTCAGACTAAAGATCGTATTCCAGCCTTTGGTATTAATATAGGGGTTGTTACAGACCAATGGAATATTGGTCTAAGTGGATTGGGTCGTTTGACAGATTATACTCATGGTACACATGAGAAAGGCTCGAAAACACATTACTTCCTTTCTGCAGGTGGCCATCTAGGCATTCAGTATGAGATACCTAAGCAATTTACACTTACCTTACAGGGTGTTTATGTGCATGGTTTGGGTGATTACCTACTAGGGCTCGCAGCCATTCAAGACAATAAAAAACGCGAAGAAATGTGTGCGGCCTATTATATAGATCAGGAAAAAGATAAACTGTATGCTATAAATGCATTCGGAGGAGGGCTTATGTTGGCATATTGTGCAACACCTAAGTGGACACTCTCTGTAAGTGGATCTTATCTACGCATACTAGAGAACGAGCACGAACACAGGCCTGCTCAAGCTTCTAAATATCAATATAATATAGTGCCAACCCTTGCCTATGAAGTCAACAAATATTTTACGCTTTCTGGTGGATATAATCTAGTAAAAGAAGGGAGACAAAAAGCGGAAAAAGATAAAGCGATGCAGCATAAATTATCTGGCTGCATAAAGTTTAGCTTGTAATATTTCTACACCTTAATGCTTATAAAAGTATTATTGAACCATCTCAGTTTGTCATCATTGGTTATGTATGACACCTGAGATGATTGCATATATATGCTTCCCTGCTCGCTCGCTTCAAGAGATCAGACAATAAGGGTAGGCAAAAATAATATATTGACATGAATACAAACAAAATACAAGCTGCTATTATCTTGAGTATAGGATTGGTGGTGAGTAGTATGATTTTTGGCCTAGCATTTTGCTATGTCCGTTCAAAATCTGTAGCGTACATCAGCGTAAAAGGGCTTGCAGAAAGAGAAGTAGATGCCAATGTAGGTATATGGACTATTAGGTTTGAAGCAATAGATCATGATTTAGAGCAAGTTAATAGACAAATTACAAACCAAACAGAAATATTGGTTGGCTTTCTAAGTCAGAAAGGATTTGTAGATAAAGAAATTATCTATGGTACTCCTGAGTTAAGTGACCATGGGAAATATGATTCAAAGAGCTGTAGGTATTCCATCAAAATGGAAATTATCGTACATACACCAAATGTATTTTTAATCTATGAAACCGTACAAAAATCTCAGGAACTAGTGAAAATGGGGGTTTGCCTAAGGGGCCACTGGGATGGACTAACTAAATTTATCTTTACAGATTTAAATACAATTAAGCCATCTATGATTCAAGAGGCCACCATAAATGTAAAAAAAGCTGCGCATCAACTTGCCGCTGATTCAGATGTTCGTTTAGGCATACTACGTAGAGCCGTTCAAGGCGTTTTTTCTATAGAGGATACCCATCTACCTACTAAAAAAAGGTGCGTGTAGTCACCCAAATGGAATACACTATTCAATAACTATACCTATTCAGGTTGCTAGTTTATGGCTTAGATACCATTAAAATTAATATGAATGGTCTTGATATTTTACTAATTATACCACTTATATGGGGGGGGTATAATGGGCTAAAAAAGGGGTTTATTGTAGAGCTGATTGCCTCTTTCCTATTGGTATTTGGTTCTATAAAAGGTGTAACCTTATTTTATACATTGCTACCTATCATAGCACACAAGTTACCTACTTTAGCTACTTGCCTGCCTATTTGCTTAGCCATTCTAATGCTTTTCATAGGCGGATTGGTAATCTACTTGTTAACGAAATTGATTAAAGGCATTGTGGTCATTAGCCTGCTGGGTATGTTTGACAATCTGTTAGGGGGGGTATTTGGGTTATGCAAAGTGGCATTTTTTATAAGCTTATTGATTTACTTTTGGGGTTTTTTAGGACTTACGGTCTTGCCTAATGCCTATACAGATACTAGCCTTTTATTTCCACTATTGGAACCGATTGCCCCAAAGATCTTACAATGCTTTACATCGATAGATCATCTATACCCATTTAAACAATGGTGCCAAATAAAAGATTTACCCCTTCGTAAATCCAAGCCATAAGTCGTATCTGTTCGAGTCATTGTTTTTTTGTATGTATTCAGCGCGATGGTTTTTTGCGTCAAAAAAACCGCCCCTGTAAAAAGTCGTGCTATAGAAAGTGGCATCATACAGATGATGTGGAAAAACAGTTTCCTTTGAAGCCCCCAAAGGGGGCGCTTTCTGTTTTTCCATCTGTAAGATGGCGCTTTCAGCGACTTTTTACCGAGGACTTGATTTTTTGTACACTTTTTTATCAAGAAAAAAGAGGAATAAAATTCACTATTAACCAGTAATGTGAACAGATACGTTTTTTTACATTAAAAGAAAACCACCCCTGTAAAAAGTCGCGGTGTAAAAAGTGGCATCAATGTGTAGTAGTTAGGATTTAATCTGACAATTGTTAAATTATGATGATATAAATCTTAACTACTATGAACTTACATCAAAAAATTATCAAGCCTAAATTAGGGTTATTGGAACTAGCTAAAACATT
>NZ_JANAVR010000015.1 GCF_025215055.1 Candidatus Cardinium sp. TP | reverse complement strand
AATGTTTTAGCTAGTTCCAATAACCCTAATTTAGGCTTGATAATTTTTTGATGTAAGTTCATAGTAGTTAAGATTTATATCATCATAATTTAACAATTGTCAGATTAAATCTTGACTACTACACATTTACACTATAGTTACAATTTGCTTGAACCAAAACTATTCAAGCACGCTTGACTAAGCCAGTAGAGCTAGCATTTGGAGCATTAGCAACGTAGTGAATAGTAAATAAAGGAAAAAAGTACAGTAGACTATCTAACTATAGGTCTAATGGGCTACATCTCCTGAGTATAATACCAATGTACATCTAAAATAAATAGATCATGAATAATACATATAAGCTACCAACACATATAAGTCATATTGCATCACGGTATGTAATAGCTGCAATCATAGGATCACCTTTTGTTACTGCTTGCAATAGTAGTAGACATGGTATCAATAATGAAAATGAAGCAGATCAACCAATGGAAATACATGCATCTACTAATGATGCAGTAAAGCCAGTTGATGAGCAGCCGGTAGATACGTCTATGGCTATTACATCATCTAGTGATGCGCAGCACGGAAATAGTACTATACACTTAACACTTAGCAGCATTGAATAATGACCTGGATGAGGTTCAGAAACTCGTAACAGAAGATCCAAACGTTTTTGGGAAAGGTTAATGCATACGGCAATGCCCTACTGCATATAGCAGCATGTATAGGCCACAAAGATACAGTTGTATGGATCATTGAATGGATACAAACCCACCCCAGAAAGTAGGAAACTACTCAATCTAACCAATAAAAATGGGCATACCCCAGCAGATCAGGCAGCACGTAAAGATAATAAAGAAATATATGCTTTACTTGTAGCAGCCGGTGCAAACTTGACCATAAAGTGTAACAAGCATAACATGACCACTGAAGAAGAATGCAACCATTTTCGTCAATCTAATACTAGTAATTAATATTCTAAATAATAATTATATAACCTAAATAAGGGATTTATAAGGTGTCTGCTCAAGCAATGTATCTGTTCAAGTCACTGGTTTTTTGCGTCAAAAAAACGCCATTGACCGAACAGATACCCTTTTTTCTTGATAAGAATATAGTGAACTGAACACTTCGGACAAAGCCTGCAGTGCACTATCATCCAAGCAACTGCTCCACCTCCTGGTATTCTGAGGAAAAACGAATCAAAAATTCCGATTTAGCCGTTTGCAACCATTTATCAACTGACTCTTTTTTTTTCTTTTGCAGTAGATCATGATGAATCTTTTCATAATCCTGCTGAAGATTCATTGGATGGGGCTCTACCCTTTGCTTGAGATAAAGCAACCGCCAAGCAGATTTATAGGGTTTGCTGATATACTGGGGCTTGCTTACTGCACCTACTTCAAGCCCATCAATCACAAAATAGACTTCTGGATCCAAGGATTCTACAGGGGTTAACAGACCCGGCAATAGGTCACTCCCTTGATGAGGAGTAGTAATCAGACCTCCTTGTGCAACTGTTTCCTTATCTTCTGAATATTGCGCTACCGCTGCTTCAAAGGTTAAAGTGCCCGCAACTATCTTCGATCTAATTTTATCCAGTTCAACCTCAGCTAACTTAATTTCTTCTTCTGTTGGCTTCAGCATCTGCAAGATATGGCGGGTATTGTATTGGTCTTTTTTACGTGCTATAAGCTCTATAAGATGTAGCCCAAATTCAGAAACAATAGGATCGCTTATCTCCCCACACTTGAGAGAAAGGGCAGCTACTTCATAAGCTGGTGCCAATACACCCAAAGGGACCCAGCCAATCTCACCTCCTTTAGCAGCAGAATGGGGATCATCGGAATGTGCCTTAGCCAAGTCAGAAAAGGTAGCCTTACCCGTTAATAGCAACTGTTTAAAATCCAAAAGCTTATTTTTTACTGTTTCTCGTCTTGCTGCATCTACCTTGGGATAGACAACCAGCTGATGTACCTCAACAGATGCAGGATAGTAAGGACGACTATGGGAAGGCAACCCATTAAAATAAGCTTCTACCTCTGCTGGGGTAACCACGACCTGTTTGGTAAGGTGCTGATAAACCCATGCAGCCAAATATTCTGCCTTGAAGCGTTCCTTTAGACCTTTCTTAATAGCGTTTATAGATTGATGGGTAACCTGGACAAGCTGTGCTTCAGACCCTACTTGCTGTATCAAACTGGCTAGTCTAGCATCACATGCCCTTTGAATATGGGCTTTAGGCGCTTTAACATCATGTAACGCAGCCTTTGATAAGAAAATCTTGTTTAAAACCAGCTCTCGCAACAGACCCAGTTTGACAGATTCATCTACTACCTTCCCTTCCCACTCCAATTGTTTGCATACTGCTTCTAAATCAGAATGCAAAATCAGCTCTTGATTCACGGTAGCAATGACTTTATCTAATAATAATGTATCAGCCGCCTTAGTTGCAGGTGACCAAATGCAAGTGAGTAAGCAAAAAGTAGCCATAAGGCTTTTACTGCATTTGGATAAGACAGGTATGATTTTTTTTAGCATCTTCTAAAAGTTTACATTTAATTTTATTCATCAGATCTACTTTCCTTTTATGTAGGATAATTGCCCTAATCCGATCTATCACTGCTTCTAATGGCGCAATTTCTTGTGCTAATTTATACTGATTAATCTTTAAAAAATAGATATGCTTTCGGCCTGCTACATGGATAAATTTATTGGTTTTTAATAATCTAGGTGCATCTCCAGTAGGACGATAACCAGTTTTGGCTAAAACAGCTTCCCAAGCAAACCATGCATCGGTGTCTAAGATAGTAGTATGGACATAAGGCTTGCAATAGATTTGTAATTTTTTTCGATCTGCAGCTTTGCTCGATAACATCAATGCCTTTATTGCATTGATGCAAGTAGCTTTTTTGGGAATTGCTAAAAAAATACCCTTTACGATATCATGATGCAATATAAAATCACGATGCTTGTGCTTCTGATAATAATCGGCTATTTCTTCTGACGATACATCGACATTAAACTCAGGTTGAATCAGGGCTTCTAAAAAATGGTAGGCCAATAAATCATGCTTATAGTCATTTAACTTGCCTTCCAGAGCAGGCTGAATCGATGGATCGTTTGCTTGAGCAATAAGAAGCTGTTTACACACCCATTCCTCGACATATTTTTTAATAAAAAAATCCGCATCTGCAACATCAATGTGAGCAAGATCCATTGATGCAAGATCTGACGGATATAGAAATTGCTTACCTACACAAGCAATAAAAGATTCTTTTGGGGATCTTTGGATACTTTTTTTAGCACTACAACGCCGTACCATCCAATAAAGAAACACCCATAGTAATAATCCACAAACAAAAAGCTTGCTCAAACGAGATACCCTCAAAATGAATCTACAAAAAAATTGATACTAAAATGAAATACTGGCCACCACAAGCATAGCAACCAGTATGGATAGACCCTTTTATACTATACACCAGCAAGCATCACATGATTTATTTTTTCTTGACAGATGGTTTAGCCACCTTAGTAGGTGCTTGCGCTTTCAAACCTACTGCAGGCGGTTGTGCCTCTTTAGGCGCCATTTTATTAAGTTTTATCAATACAAGCTCAGAAAGATTAAATGCCTCCCGAGCAAAAAACACTACAGGTCCAGCATCTGTATTTTTATTCAATACAAAATCATAAGCGTATTCCGTTGCAATTTCCTGAATTACCGCTTGTATTTTGTCATGGAGCGGCTGCATAAGCGTCTTATACTTTTCTGCCATTTTAGCATTCTTTTGCTCCTCAAGCTCGCGAACAGCTACCTCCAAATTGTATGCCTCCATATATTTCTGCTTTTTTTGAGCTTCTGTAAGGGTATCTCCCTGCTGCTGTAAGGTATTAACTGCTGCTTGATACTCTTTGAATTTTGCTTGAAGCTGATTATCCAGCTGATTATGAAAAATGTGAATTTCAGAAGTATTCTTTTTAGCCTCTCCATAACTTGCGAGAATATAAACCATATCTACATACCCAACCCTTAAACTAGATGATGCTACTTGAGGCTGCTCAGTAACCTTAGGTGGACCATTCGCTTTTACACTAGTACCCATACAAATAAAAAGTGCCCATGTAGCTAAAAATTTATAATTCATTACAGTACAATTTTAACGTTTAATTATGTTCATATAACAGGGATATCTAATAAATATAGGATATCCTCACCTCCCGCCTATAACCACTCAGCTATTCATAATAATAGGCAGATCCTATTTACCTCAAACTACATATTTACATATAATTAGGATCAAGATCAAGTTAACCGATGAAAAAAGAACCGCTATGGATGATAATGTTAAACATTACGCCATCTCTTTATCTCAATAAGGCACTTGATTGTATTGCAGCACTTAGTAAAGTTAACTAAAAAAACAGATTTTATAATCTTTTTAAAGATCTGTTATGCGTTACGCACGACCCAATGGTACTAATCGCTCTCTTTATTCTGATTGCCTAGCATTTTTTTTCCTTTTTCAATGGCTTGTTCAATATTTCCGACTAAATTAAAAGCCATTTCAGGCAGATGGTCTACCGCCCCATCAATGATCATATTAAAGCCTTTAATGGTATCCTCTACAGGGACACGTGTGCCTGTAAGTCCTGTAAATCTTTCTGCTACATTAAATGGCTGAGATAAAAACCGCTCTACCTTTCTAGCACGGTAGACCGTCCGTATATCTTCCTCTGAAAGTTCATCCATACCTAAAATGGCTATAATATCCTGTAGTTCTTTATAACGCTGAAGGGTTCTTTTTACTTTCTGAGCGGTGTCATAATGGAGGTTGCCAAGGATTTCAGGATTTAAGGCTCTAGAAGAAGAAGCTAACGGATCTACTGCCGGATAAATGCCCAGTGCAGCTATTCTTCTGGAAAGGACCGTAGTAGTATCTAGATGGGTAAAGGTAGTCGCAGGAGCAGGGTCCGTTAAATCATCTGCTGGCACATAAACTGCTTGGACAGAGGTAATAGAACCATGCTTCACAGAGGTAATGCGTTCTTGCATGGCACCCATCTCGGTAGCTAAGGTGGGTTGATAACCTACGGCAGAAGGTATGCGGCCCAATAAAGCAGAAATTTCTGCACCGGCTTGTGTGAAACGAAAAATGTTATCCACAAAAAAAAGGACATCTTTTCCACTTTCACCATGATCACGAAAATATTCCGCAATAGAAAGCCCGGTCAGCGCTACCCGTGCCCTTGCACCAGGCGATTCATTCATTTGGCCAAATACAAGTGCAGCCTGAGAGGTTTGTAACGCTTGCTGATCTACTTTGCTAAGGTCCCAATAGCCTTGTTCCATAGCTTGCACAAATGCTTCGCCATAATTGATTACACCTGCTTGAATCATTTCTCGCAAAAGGTCATTGCCTTCACGGGTACGTTCTCCCACACCAGCAAATACGGAAAGTCCATTATAGGATTTAGCAATATTATCAATCAACTCCATAATCAACACCGTTTTGCCTACACCTGCACCACCAAACAAGCCAATCTTACCACCCTTCACATAGGGCGCCAGCAGATCAATCACTTTGATACCGGTATAGAGAATTTCTGTTGTGGAAGAAAGTTGATCAAAAGGGGGCGCCGCTCTATGAATGGGTAGCTTCTTATCTGTTTCTGGTTGCTGCATGCCATCTATAGCCGCCCCTGTAACATTAAAAAGACGACCACGTACCGCATCGCCTACAGGTACTTGAATAGGAGCGCCTGTATCTATTACCTCTAAACCACGCATTAACCCCTCTGTACCTTCCATAGCAATGGCGCGTACACAATGCTCACCTAGATGCTGTTGGCATTCTAAGGTCACCAATTTACCAGATGGGGTTTTGATATACAATGCATTTAATATGCTAGGTAGACTAGCTTGCTCATTAAAACGAACATCAATTACAGGACCTATAATTTGAATAATTTTTCCAGTATGGGACATTATTTTTTATGAAATCAAAAAATTAAAGTGTCTATGCACGGACACTTGTTCGTAAGGCATTTTTAATCTTACTTTTTTTTGATAAAAAAGTAACCAAAAATCAATCCATCGGCAAAAAAGTTGCTGAAAATGGTATCTTACAAGAACGTTTTTCTTGTAACACAAAAAAACAGCGACTTGAACGGATACAAATTAAAAATATTAGCAATGGATTTTTTTACCTACTGATGCTCCTACATCTTCCAAAAACAGCCATAGAAAAAAGAAATAAGATGACTGTAAATTTATACAGCATTTTGGCAAAACTAGTAATATGACATAAAACCTAGGCCATATAGCCTACGATTCATACTACAAATATCCAACCCAACAACTGATTTTCAAGACCTTCAATTGATTGGTGCAGTGCTTAACCGCTGCAATATGCTTCCATGTAGCATCTACATTGCTGCTTAAATTTATAAAAAAGGATTGGATTTGTTGCTGTACTCTACGTTAGATTTAAGCGAGGAGGAAGTAAGATACCCACACCATAGCGCGTCTCTTCTGCTTTATTTTTATTAAAAACATACAAAAATCAAGCAGTGATGCAAAAAATTGATTAAATTCCAACGGGGAGGTAGATACCACTATAGTAGTATATATTTTAATGACGCAAAAACCTACATTTGATACTATTTTTATGTCCTTAGCGATTCAGTTGGCCCAACGCTCGCATTGTGTTAAAAAGCAGGTAGGTGCTGTATTAACAAAAGAGACCCGGATCATCTCCATAGGATACAATGGCCCGCCAGCTGGGGCCTATAATTGCGATGAAATATGGCCTAAAACGGGTTGTGCAAGAAATACAAAGGGAAGTTGTTTTTTAGCGATTCATGCAGAACAAAATGCCGTACTGTATGCATTAACCCATCACATCAATGTAAAGGATGGGGTGCTTTACACCACGCTTTCGCCCTGTCTGCCTTGTGCCCGCATTATCTTTAGTGTAGGCATTAAAAAAGTTGTATACAAGGATTCTTACGCAGCCTATAAAAACCTGGATTGTGAAGAGGGATTAAATTTTCTACATGAATTTGGTATAATGGTCATACAATATGACCCATACAGGGATGTAGACCTTTAAAACTAATGAGCTTCCTGATCTAGTATCCCTTTATTTATTATCGTTGTAGTATATGTTCAGCGCGATGGTTTTTTTGGTCAAAAAAACCGCCCCTGTAAAAAGCCACGATGTAGAAAGTGGCAGCTTACACATGATTTGGAAAAACAGTTTCCTTTGCAGCCCCCAAAGGGGGCGCTTTCTGTTTTTCCATCTGTAGGATGACACTTTCAGCGGCATTTTACCGAGGGTTTGATTTTTTGTCCACTTTTTTATCAAGAAAAAAGTGGGATAAAATGCATTATTAACCAATGGGGAGAATAGATTCTTTTATTTGAAAATCAATAAAAAAAATTAATCAAGTTGACACCATTGTGTGAACAGATACCATTTAGTCTTAACATGCATTCGGTATGTAAACATCTACTTTGCACAGCGTTGCGCTAGCAAGGCAACTGTTTTTTCAACCTCTGCAAGGGTCGTATTTTTACTAAAAGAAAAACGTATGGCATGGTGGGTTTCTTTTTGCAAAGCAGCTATAACAGACGAACCCAACGCACTGCCACTGGTACATGCACTACCTGTAGAAGCCGCTATGCCATGAATATCTAAATGATAAACCAGCATATCACGCTCACTCCAGTTTGGCAATGAAATATTTAATAAGTGGGGGCTGCTTTGGGTTAAGCTTTCACTATGGCCATTAAAAATGATATCGGGCAGATGTGTTTTTAGTAAAGCGATCATATGTTGCTTGATCGCTAACAGATGGGCAACCACCTTTTCCCTATCACGAACAGCAATTTCTAATGCTTTAGCCATGCCAACAATATGGGCTATATTTTCAGTGCCTCCACGCATATTTAACTCTTGACTACCTCCAGTAATAAGGGGTGCAACCGATACAGTTGTATCAATATAAACAAATCCAATGCCTTTGGGTCCATGTATTTTATGGGCAGAGCCCACAGCAAGGTGGCAAGACAAACAGGCAGGGAGTCCACAATAGACCGCTTGAATCGTATCTGAATGCAAAAATGCACCATATCTTCGGCAAAGCTGCCCCATGGCTGCTATATCTGTTATATTGCCGATCTCATGATTGACCTGCATCAGGCTCACCAAAGCACGTGGATGGCGCTTGAGCCATTGCTCTACTTCATCCCACATAAAGTCCCCAGTTTGGTCAACCCGCACATAGGATAATTGAATCTTAGCCTGCTTGGCTAACGCTTCTAGAGGCATCCGAACGGAAAGATGCTCCAATGGAGAAGTCAACACATGGGTAATTTGCATGGCCTCTATCATACCCATTAATAGCATATTATTCCCCTCTGTACCACCAGAAGTAAATATGATTTCAGCAGGCGCCACATCGCATAAGCGGGCTATTGTTTTTCTAGATTTTTCAAGGGCTGCTTTTGCATGGCAACCATAACGATGTACAGAAGAAGGGTTGCCACATAAATGGGTCATATAAGGCATCATAGCGGCCAATACTTCTGGATCCAATTGGGTAGTAGCTGCATTATCTAAGTAGATATTCATAATAAGGTGCTTATGTCAGACGTATAGCCTAGTATTCAATATCAGTAACCTAGAACAGTCAATGTCGTCAACTTAAGGGACATCTATTCTAACACAGCGTTAAAAATGGTTAATGTGTATACGCCGTTGCCCATGTCCGCCAAGTTTTTTTATCGGCGGACATGAACGCCTTAAATGGACGCAATGGAAGCAAACGCCAATTAAAATGATAGGCATCTCTCGTTTAAGTTACTGGTTTTTGCGTCAAAAAAACCGCCCCTGTAAAAAGTCGTGGTGTAGAAAGTGGCATCTTACAGATGATTAGGAAAAACAGTTTCCGTTGAAGCCCCCAAAGGGGGCGCTTCCTGTTTTTCCATCTGTAGGATGACACTTTCAATGGCTTTTTGCCGAGGGTTTGATTTTTTGTCCACTTCTTTATCAAGAAAAAAGTGGGATAAAATGCATTATTAACCAATGGCAAGAATATATTCTTTTATTTGATAATCAATAAAATATATTCATTAAGTTGACGCTATTGCTAGAACAGTTACGCGCTTTTTAATGGGGTCAGAAGAAGGTAGATAGGATGCTTTTTATCCAGATAACCCAACCTGCCTTACCCCTCCATACAGCCCGTATAATGCAACATCTGACTGGCTAATCTTTTAGTATCTTCGATGGGCGCGGTTCGACTTACCTTTACCATCACTTCAAATAAATTTTTACGCATAGGGTCAAAATGTCCCACACGGCACTTGGCACGCTGTTTGGCTACCAAACAATCTAACACCGAATTGGTAGTCAAATCTAATTGAAACAAATAGTCAAAAGGGGTCTCTATAAACTTTTTGATACGGTCACTTTTTACCTTTCCTAAAATAGTAATGGCATGATGACCAAAAGCATAACGTAAACGACTACTGGGATGCACACGGTCTTTCCCTGTGGTGTAACAAAGGACACTAACATTTTTATCCAAGTTTTTTAAATCTCGAATAAAGCGTTGCACGACTTCATGTTTGGCAGGACTATCATAGCTATAGAGTACCCCTATGGTAGTGGCTCGGCTCAACCCTACATTACTACGCACCAGTGTCTTATGTTTTGCGAAACAACGGGTAAAAATTCCTAAAACAAAAAACTTAAGACTTAAATATAGACCCATCATTGTATCATCTTTATAAGCTCATCTTCTCCTAAAATTGGAATCGCCCATTGCATGGCCTTGGCCAACTTTGACGGCCCAGCTTTGGTACCTGCTACTAAGTAATCGACCTTAGTAGAGACGGCAGACAAGACCTTGCCTCCTGCTTGTTCAATTAATTGAATCAATGCTTCCCTTGTATATCTTTGAAAGGTACCTGAAATAATAAAACTTTTTGAGGATAATGGCAAAACGGTATCCACTGCTTCTGGTAGAGCAAACTGTAACCCCGCTACTTTCAGTCGATCAAGAATAGCTTGCTGGTAAGAGTCCTGAAAATAATCCAATAGGCTTTGAATAATCTTCTCTCCAATATCTGGTAGTTGTAAGAGTTCCGCTTTAGTAGCCCGTTGTAAACGGGCCATAGACCTAAAGTGCAACGCCAGTTGCTTGGCAACTGTCTCCCCTACATGCTTAATGCCCAAGGCAAACAATAGGTTGTCAAAAGGTTTTGTCTTTGACGCCTGAATGTTGGCTAGTAATTTTTGTGTAGATAGCGCTTGAAACCCTGCTAACTGGTTGACGGTCTCGTAGCGCAATGTATAGAGGTCTGCTGCCGTTTGAACCAACTTGGCCGAAAATAATGCATCGACTGTCTTAGGCCCTAATGTATCTATATCCATAGCCCTTCGATGGGCAAAATGCAATAAGGCACCTTTTAGTTGAGGTAAACATTGCTGCTTATTGGGACAATAGTAGACAACGGCTTCTGGAGCTCTATGGAGTGATGTGCCACAAGCAGGACACACATCTATAAAAATAATAGGCTGACTGGTTTTATTGCGACACGTCCTATCCACACCTACTACCTTGGGAATAATATCGCCTCCTTTCTCAATAAAAATCGTGTCACCCAAATATAGATCTTGCCTAGCGATCTCATCTGCATTATGCAAAGAAGCACGACGGACCATAGTGCCTGCCAATGAAATAGGACTAAAATGCGCTACTGGTGTTACGGCACCAGTCCTTCCTACTTGAAAACTTACTTTTTCTAAAATGGAATGGGCCATCTCTGGTTGATATTTATAGGCAATGGCCCAACGAGGCGACTTTGCAGTCATACCAATCAGACGTTGCTGATGGAGATTATTGACCTTGATCACTATTCCATCTACGTCAACGGGTAGCTCTTTCTTATGTTTCGCCCAATAATGGATGTACGCCATTATTTCCTTGACATTATGACACAACTTATACGTAGTGGAAAAACCCAATCTATCTAGGAGCATTAAGGCTGATTCTTGCGTCAAACAGTCATAAGAGGAGGCATAAAAACTATATCCATGAAAGGCCAATTGACGCTCTTTAACCAAATCTACATCTAATGTTTTTAATGTACCTGCGGTAATGTTACGGGGGTTCGCCCATAAAGGTTCTCCTTGTGCTTTACGTTTCGCATTTAATGTCTTAAAAACAGCTTTGGGCATAAAAGCTTCTCCACGCACCTCAAACTCGGCACATGGGGCATCTTGAATTGCTTGAGGCAAGGGCAAACATTGCCCCACATGGTGGGTTACATCATCTCCTTTTTGTCCATCGCCACGTGTCACTACACGTACCAACTGACCTGCTTCATACAAGATACTTAAGGCAACCCCATCTATTTTAGGTTCACATATAAAATCTACAGCCGCATTTGGAACCATTTTTTGCACCCTTGTACTAAATTGGTCTATTTCTTTTTCTGAATAGGTTTTAGCCAAAGAAAGCATAGGGGTTTGGTGGTAGACAGCTGAAAAACAAGGGCGTTCTCCAATGACCTCAGTGGGAGAGTTAGGGTAGTTGAAATGCGGATAAGCCGCCTCCAATTGCACCAACCGTTCTAGCAATTGGTCATATGCATAGTCGGAAATCTCAGAGATTCCTTTTTGGAAATAACACTCATTGTAATAGTTAATCAAATCTACTAAACGTTTGATTTCTTGCTTGACGTCAGATGGTTCCATAGATGGGTCACTACATATTAAAACTTAACCTATCCTTGCCTAACCCACTACAATACCAACTCAACCAACGCCGCCAACCCAGCCCCAAATAAACTGATCCACAACGTAAATTGGTTTGAGTGATGATTGGGATTTGCTTCAAAAAGCATGGTAGACGAAATGTACAAAAAATTACCGGTTACAATAGACAATACTATGATGTTACCATAGTCAGAAATATAATGATTGGCATAGCTACTGAGCCACAACCCTATAGGAGAGGCCAAAGAGAACAGCACTAAATAAAGCGACATCTGTTTTATGGATAGTGTAAACCCACCCAATACACTCATTAAAGCAACCGCCTCTAGAAATTTATGGAGCATCATGCCCAACAAAAGTCCATCATTGGTAGCATGATAGTCATGACCATGCGCCAACAGGGTACCATCTAAAAGTGCATGCAGGGCTATAGAGGTTAAAAAAGAAAATAACTTGTAGTGTTTTACACAGCAATGGCCGGAATCTGACGCCATAGCATGGCCATGTTCTACGCCCGCACTAAACGTTTCAATAAAACGCTGGAAAAAAAATCCAATCATGATATACCCACCAATATGAACCGGTATAACCTTAGAACTAAAAAGCTCAGGCATGAGATGCAACAAGGTGTTGGCTAACAGATAACCTCCCGAAAAGGTCAGTAAACGTGGTAAAATCTTTATGGAACATTGCGTAACCACCACTAAGCCACCTAGTAAAGCTGAAATAAAAATTGCAAAAAACGCTATAATCATTATCCATTCATTATTGTTAAAAGAGCGATAGATCTTCTATTTCCTAGTTGAATAGCGCTACGCTACACGTATAGCCACACGCAACCGTGCGCTACGGGCACGACTATTCTTACGAACCTCCTCTATAGAGGGTACAAAAGGTTTTTTTTGTAGGGGCACAAAGGGGCGCAATAGATTGCCATACGCATCTTGTTGCACCTCTCCCCATACATTACCTGTATTTAAAAAGTTTTTAACCAACCGATCCTCTAAAGAGTGATAAGAAATAATAGCCAAGCGCCCTGCTGGTTTAATCAGTTCTACACTATGTTGTAACAACCGCTCCAATGCCACCAACTCATTGTTCACCTCAATACGCAATGCCTGAAACACCTTTGCAAGATATTGATTTATTTTTAGCTTAAGTGCAAATGGTTCAACGATAGCTTTCAACTGATGGGTCGTTACAATAGGCGCATGGTTGCGTGCCTGGACAATAGCCTTGGCGATAGCGGTTGCACCAGTTACCTCCCCATACGTATGCAACAGATGGGCCAGCTGCTCTACGGTATAGGTATGCACTACCCGCTGCGCCGAATGGGGAACATTGGGATCCATCCTCATATCTAATACACCATCAAATCGAGTA
This sequence comes from Candidatus Cardinium sp. TP, assembly GCF_025215055.1. Taxonomy (GTDB): domain Bacteria; phylum Bacteroidota; class Bacteroidia; order Cytophagales; family Amoebophilaceae; genus Cardinium. The sequence continues at coordinate 7,469 of NZ_JANAVR010000015.1, read as the reverse complement.
GAAAAACCACGCTCTGGGGTATCTATTTGGTGAGAAGAAGTGCCTAAATCTGCCAGCAAACCATCCAATTGTGTGATACCATAAAAGTGTATAAATTCCTTTACAAACTGAAAAGATGCTCTGATAAAGGTTAAAGGTTGACCTGTAAACAATTGGGCTCTTTGCGCAGCCTCCGGGTCTTTATCAAAGGCAAATAAATGGCCACCGGCAAGCGATTCAATAATTTTTTTCGCATGACCGCCTCCACCAAAAGTAAGATCTGCATAGTTGCCTGTTGGTACAATAGCCAACCCTTTCATCACCTCATCCACCATCACGGGTATATGGTAGTCCTCTGAAATAGTTGTAACCATGAATTAAAATGGTAAATTTTAAATTGGTTGTAAAGATAATGCGCCCATGTGAAAATACAAATAAAACCATTAGCGTATAACTCAATGGCGTCAACAGGCAAAACAGAACACGCCCACTGCGTGGGCTTTAAACAAGCCATTTTTATCATCCACTAAGCAACAGATCGTCTAAAGACTACAAGTTTACGGAAGTGCCAAGTTTTTTTATCGGCGGACATGAGCGCCTTAACTTGACGCAATGGAAGCAAAGGATAATTAATTGAAATAAAACAAATAGATCCCCCTGCATCAGGAATAGGTTTTGATCATGTTATCTGATATATGCCATTTTTATTTATACCATATAAAAACTAAAATCAATAGATTTATTGTAAATTTAATTATTTTTTATTTTTAATAAATTTTTACTGTCATTAACAGATACATACATTGGGTTTAGTTGGGTGGACATTACTAGGGAGTAGCTATTTTTGCGCTTCACAAGATTAGTTTATAAATTTACAAGAGGGAAATTCACTTTAAAGATCAGCATTAAATTGGTGTTATAAGCTTAATTAAGAACGACTAATGTGAAATTTTTTTGATTATTATAGAATAATGAAAAGACATGAAGTTCCTGATGTAAATACTTGGAATATGCATCAGCTTGCCAGAGCGGTAAGCCGCAACGCAAATGACACGCAACATGCCTGGTCTGCTATCCAGGAAGCCTATGCATGGACAGAGCAGTTTGAAGCATACGTGGATCAAACCATACTCAAACGTTGCGTAAAAGATTCGTTACAAGTAGCGATTATTGCTGCTACGGAGATGTCTTTGGACTTGCCTACAGCTATAGCTGCCCTCTTAACACCTCCTTTCTTAGCAGGCTTGATGGAAGCAGCAGCGATTGAAAAGCGTTTTGGCTTAAAAACAGCCTCCATATTAAAGGAGCTAGAAGCCTTAAAGAGCTATAGATTGCGCAGTGATACCATTCGTAACTATCCAAATCATCCTGATATAAATTGTGATCATATTTTGGCCATTTTGCTGCAAATCTGTGACATCATTCGCGTACATTGTAGCGGCATAGTGTTGGAAAACCTGGACTCAGCATTGATCCATTCTAGTGCACATCTGCTACTTGAGTTAAAATATTTCTATATCCCACTGTCGCATCGCATGCGACTGTATGATATCCAAACCAAACTAGCAGACTTTTGGTTAAAACATACAGATACACTCAGTTACTATGCCATTACTGCTAAACTTGGGATGATAAAAATAAAACGACAACAAAAATTAAACCTTATTGCTGAGGAAGTGCAAACGGCTCTGCAAGCACGTAGCATTCATTTTATTATAAAAAAACGGATTAAATCGGTCTATTCTATTTGGCATAAAATTCAAAAACTAAAAGTTAACTTCGATCAAATACATGATCTTACGGCCATCCGAATCATCCTGACCCATATGGATGGCAAAACGCTACAAGAGGAAAAGGTGGCTTGTTGGAGGATGCTAAGTATCATTAGTAACCTTTACAAGCCAATGTGTAAGATTATGAGGGACTGGATTAGTATACCAAGAGACAGCAGCTATGAATCACTCCATCTTACCTTTGAAACCTATAAATATGGACAATTAGAGGTGCAAATACGTACAGAACGCATGGACTATATAGCAGAACATGGTGAGGCAGCACATTGGCGATATAAGTATACCCTATAATTAGTACATCAAACACAAGTATAAAAATATATTGTACCATTACATCATAATCTATGGTAGAGTTAGCTTCCCTTTATACTACTTTTTGGTCAAAAAAAAGGATACAATGGATGGTTGGGGTGAGCATTTTGATGGGCATTGCCTTATATGTAGTCCTCTTTATGCCCAATAGTCGCGCCACCGATCGTTTATTGATTATTCCCAGAGAGTGCACCCGTTACGAACTCAAAACGCAACTAAGCGATATAGGCTATATAAAAAATAGTACCACTTTTTTATGGGCAACTTATTTATTGAAATACCATCCTAACCATAGACCAGGTCAATATCGCCTAACTAGTAAGATGAGTAACTGGCAAATGGTTAGAATGTTACGAGGCGGTATACAACATCCTGTTCAGCTTACTTTTGCCACTGCTGCCAATAAAGCTTCTTTAGTAGACCAACTGGTGCGCCCCATAGGCCTAAACAAGGCAACACTATGGGCTTTGCTGCATGATGCGCAACAATTAGCTCCCTATGGCTTTACACCAGAGAATGTATTAACTATGTTTATTCCAAATACCTATGAAGTATACTGGACCATTACTGCCACACAATTATTATCCAAAATGCATCTGGCTTATGAATATTTTTGGCACCCCACACGGCTAGATAAAGCAAAAAAAATAGGCTTACGCCCCATTGAGGTGTCCATTTTGGCATCTATCGTGCAAGCAGAAACCAACGACCTGCAAGAAGCCGCTATGATTGCAGGTGTCTACCTCAATAGACTCAAACGCAATATGCGGCTTCAATCTTGTCCAATGTTGATCTATGCACTGAGCGAAAATCAATCCGGTATTAAAAGGGTGTTGCAACAGGATACCTATATCGATTCCCCGTACAATTCTTATCGTAGAAGGGGGTTGCCACCAGGACCTATTGGTTTACCTAGCGTGGCAATGATTGATGCAGTACTCAATTATATACCCCATGATTATCTGTTTTTTTCCGCCAAAGAGAACTTTTCAGGGTCACATTACTTTGCGCGTAATTATACAGAACATTTAAAAAATGCCTATAAGTATAAAAAAGCATTGGATAAGTTAAAAATTATGCGTTGAAATGTCCATTATATACGTTTTATGTTATCTATTTTCTCTTTTACCGCTTCGACTATTATATGCTGTTTCAGATCTATGCTATATAGTGATATACTACCTAATAGGTTATAGGAAAAAGGTAGTAAGGCAAAACCTAACCCATGCCTTTGCCAACAAAACAGACCAGCAATGCAATGCAATAGAAAAAAAATTCTACCATCATCTATGTGATTTGTTATTAGAACACATAAAAGCTTTAACCATCACACCGCGATTCCTTTTGCAACACGTTACCATTAACGACTTAGCAATGATAGAGAGGTACTACAAGCAAGGGCAATCGATTATACTGGTTTCTGGCCATTTTGGTAATTGGGAATGGATTGCCCATGCCCTTGCATGGCAAACATCCTATATCCTAACCGCAGGCTATCAACCCTTACACCATGCAAGCACAGACCAAGTGGTATTGCATCTAAGGAGTCGTTTCGAACGAAAAGCCATGCCTATGGCTGCCTTATTCAGGCATATGGCTACCTACAAAGGACCTCCTCAGGCTACTACACTATTAATAGACCAAGCCCCTTTCCATAAACACAATGGCTACCCTATGACTTTTCTAACCCAACCGACTACCGTTTCCTTAACCGCTGCCAAGCTAGCCAGAAAGTATAACCAGCCCCTTTTTTACATCCAAATAGATCAAATCAAACGAGGGCAGTACCAAGCAAAACCCATACTACTAACCGCAAAGCCTGCCCAATTACCAGCTCAAGAGATTGCCGAACGCTATACCAGAAGGCTAGAAGCAAACATTCTACAAAATCCAGCCCTATGGCTTTGGTCACATAGAAGGTGGAAATAAAAGAAGATAGCATACAGCCATAAAAACATATCTATTCCAGCCCCCCAATGGGGTCAACTTAAGTATTTTTTATTGATTTTCAAACAAAAGTCCCTATTCTCGCCATGGGTTAATAATGAACTTTGTCCCACTTTTTTCTTGATAAAAAAGTGGACAAAAAATCAAGCGCTCGGTAAAAAGTCGCTGAAAGTGACATCTTACAGATGGAAAAACAGCTCGTTTCATTACTTTTACTGTGTGCCAACTTTTTATTGGCGGACATATGCAGCGGCGTATACACATTAGCCATTTCTATCTCTGTGTTAGAATAAATATTCCTTAAGTTGACGCCATTGCCCTGCCCCCTACACCGCCCTATAGAAGATAGATCCAGGGCACTTGGATAAGTTTGAACATTTACTTATTACATAGAAATGGAGCGATACTTAAATAAACAGCTACAGATTAAGTGCTCTATAGCAACATATTCACAAATAAAAAACAAACAGATGCAATTCATAAAAAACAAAACCACCCATACAGCGAAATACCTACTAATCAGTATCGTAATGATAATCAATGGAAATAACTTATGCACCGGTAAGATACCACTAAAATCCAATCAACCCAGTCTACAACCAACTACCCCGTACAGCCCAATGGGGCATAAGCAAAAAACAATAGAAGATTTTATACAAAAAGTGCAACAGTTAAAAGCTGCTTCTCTTACCGTAAGCCATGGCTGCAATCAGCTCATAAAGGATTATAACCAAACCCTAAATAGTCTAAACAATGATACAACAAGCCCTATGCCATCGATGGATGATAAAGCAACCGATAGCGGGTATGAAAGCGAAGATAGCTATGACACAATACCGTATTCATCATTCAATAGCTCTCAAAAGAAGGCATCGTTCACATATCCCCTACTATTACAGCGCAACAGATATGCGCAGACCTATAGCGAGCCATGGGACAAACTAAACCATAAGTCTAGACAAACGGAACCTACACACGAGGAGCCTACGCAAATAGTCAACACAAGAGTCTATTTATGACGAAGTGGCTCAAGAAAATATATATGAAGAGATAGCCAACAAAGCTGCGCAGCCTATTGATGACGAAGTACCAAACGAAGAAGAAGAAGAAGAAGAAGAAGAAGAAGAAGAACCTATATATGAGGAAATAAAAGAAAGCGACCAAGCAATAGACCCAGACCATGCAAAACAAACAAACAGTAACCATAGATCTACAACCACATATTATAAAAATGGGATACCTTGCACTGATTTGTAAGGTACAAAAGGTGCTATAAGCTTTTTCATAACTATACAACCAAACGGTTATACCCAATCTCAAGCGTATCTGTTCACATTACTGGTTAATAATGAATTTTATCCCACTTTTTTCTTGATAAAGAAGTGGACAAAAAAATCAAGCGCTCGGCAAAAAGTCGCTGAAAGTGTCATCTTACAGATGGAAAAACAGAAAGCGCGCACTGCGTGGGCTTTAAAGGAAACTGTTTTTCATAATCATCTGTAAAATGCCACTTTCTATAACCGCGACTTTTTTCAGGGGCGTTGTTCTTTTCACATAAAAACCAGTGATTTGAATAGATACAAAATATTTTTGCCTAAAAACCACACCATTGAAAAGATACAAACATAGTCATCCTATACCTTTATGAGCAGCCACTATACCCTTCATTAGCTTCAATAAAAACCATAGCGCATACAAAGCCTAAAAACCACCACAAAAGCAAGTAGGATACCAAAGTCAAAAAACCAAAGCAAGACCCAAGTCGATTGACTAGCAAAATCAATATAGTTATTCTATATTTGCATAGAATTTTAAATTTACAATAAAAAATACGAGATCTCTTTTTCTTGGCTTAACTGCAACTGCTAGGGGTCGGTTTTTGAAACTAAAGTCCACGCATATTCAATCCAAAGGGGAAGCTTGCCAAAGGCTAAATGCTTAGCCAGTAATGATTGTGTGATGGGTTTCAAGACATGTACATTGAGCTTCAACTCAAGCTATCTTAAGCACCAACAAGCAAGAATACTGATCAAGGTTTTAATTAAAACTAGCCAAATGCATACCATGAAGTATATACGAAAGCTTTTTTTTTGTTTTACTTTTATAGGAGCATTTAATTGCAATACACCCAAGATCGTTTTACCCATACAACCTTCAACAAGTCAGAAAAATAGCTATGGACCTATAGCCATTGCATCCACAGGCGCCCATGCAGTGGTATGCATTGGATCAAATAATAAGGTCGATATAGTAGATACCACTGCTCTAGTAGCACAGACAAAAAAAGAGATAAAGACTTTAGACCATTACACATTAGATCACCCAAATAAAGGCACCCCAGATGGCCCATCTATCAGAATCACCTCAACAGAATCTGGCGGAATAGTAATAGTTGGAGCTAATAATACGATCTATAGTAGCCAAATAGTTACTGAACAGAATGTAAATATGAAAAAAGAGAAAAAGAAGAAAAGGCAAGAGAAAACAAAGGATGATAGTAACAATAAAAAAGTAGAAGCAGAAATAGACGCAGTAGAAAAAGAAGTAGAAAAAACAAAAAAAGAACTGAAAGAAAAACAAAAAAAACTAGATCAACTAAAAATAGACATAAAAGCAGTAGAAATAGAAAAAGAAATAGAAAAAAAAGAACTAAAAGAAAAACAAAAAAAACTAGATCAACTAAAAATAGACATAAAAGCAGTAGAAAAAGAAATAGAAAAAGAAATAGAAAAAGCAGAAAAAGAACTAAAAGAAAAACAAAAAAAACTAGATCAACTAAAAATAGACATAAAAGCAGTAGAAAAAGAAATAGAAAAAGAAATAGAAAAAGCAGAAAAAGAACTGAAAGAAAAACAAAAAAAACTAGATCAACTAAAAATAGACATAAAAGCAGTAGAAATAGAAAAAGAAATAGAAAAAGAAATAGAAAAAGAAATAGAAAAAGAAATAGAAAAAGAAATAGAAATAGAAATAGAAAAAGAAATAGAAAAAGATCAACTAAAAATAGACATAGAACGAACAAAAGAGAAGAAGAAGAAGAAGAAGAAGAAGAAGAAGAAGAAGAAGAAGAAGAAGAAGAAGAAGAGAAAAAACGAAATAATATAAAGGAAAAAATAAAAACAGGACAAAATATTCTCCAAAAATTGGGCTTGCCAAAATTAGAAGTGCGGCTAGAAGAACTAAAGAAAAAAATGGGAAAAAAATTAGAAAATAAGGAAGCCATGAAGGAGATGAAGCAGATATATGATGATGCTATAGACGAAACAAAAAATTTAAAAGACCAACAAAAAGATCTGGAAAAGATTAATAACCTGTAGTAGTTAGGATTTAATCTGACAATTGTTAAATTATGATGATATAAATCTTAACTACTATGAACTTACATCAAAAAATTATCAAGCCTAAATTAGGGTTATTGGAACTAGCTAAAACATTAGG
>NZ_JANAVR010000014.1 GCF_025215055.1 Candidatus Cardinium sp. TP | reverse complement strand
GCCTAATGTTTTAGCTAGTTCCAATAACCCTAATTTAGGCTTGATAATTTTTTGATGTAAGTTCATAGTAGTTAAGATTTATATCATCATAATTTAACAATTGTCAGATTAAATCTTGACTACTACACATTAAGCATCAATAAACTTTTGTTCAAATGGATCTAAACGTTTGTACCATTTTTCTGATTGTCTATTGCGATAGGCCTGTTTCTGGTTTTCTGTTAGTGTGAGCCACTTTTTATCTTCTAATGCAAATTTTTTGCCTGCTACCTTGAAGGTAGTCGTAACGTTGTAATGGGTATCATCTAATCCAACATAGTTTTCTGCTATTCTTAATTTGTTATTTATGGCATCTACATTTGCATGTAGAAACTCCTTTTTGTATAAGTATGCTACAACGCCTTGATTGATCTCTTTGATCTTGTTTATCCAAAAAGCTTCTGGTTTTTCTAAATGATCCGAATAATAACACAAAAAGTCATGCGCTTTGACTTCAAATGGGGAAGCATCTTGCCCATATAGTGCACAGATCTTTTTTGCAGCACGATATATATTCAATCCTTGAATGACATAGTCTTCTGCAGCGTATAGGCTATGCTGATCATTCGGTCCATCTTCTACGGTGCGTATCAATCTATCTGCTGACAATTTACAATGGATACTCCTACTTGCATCAGCTTCTTTACGCATTTTTTGGATAGTGTGCTCAAAATCAAGAATTACATTATGCTTCTTAAGATCTGGTACAGATGATGACAGTTGCTTGGGTTTAGGTGTAGCGCTAGCATCCTTATCAGTATTCTTATTAGCATCCTTATCAGAATCATAACCGGAATCGTAGCCGGCATTACTGTCACCATTAGAATCAGTATCTATCTCATTGTAGCCATTGCTATCAACCTCAGGATTAAACGTTTTATGATTATCATTATCATCATCAAAATCAGGATTAAAATCAATAATCTGCTGTTGACTGCCTTCTAGTGCATGATCTGATGACAACGGCTTGTAGCGCAACTTCTTATAAATGGTTGCTGCGGATATGGGTGTTAACGCAGGTCGGAAACGTTTTCTGCTGCAGATAGAAGCTTGTAAAAGTAGCATGAGTGCGCAGAACCAAGCAGCTTGTTGAACATAGGCCATAACATTGCAAAATGTAGATATGAAATCTCTAGCGTAGACTATTATTTTACTGATTTTAAATTAAAAAAACAAATATATATGGGCATAAACGAACAGATATTATATTTTGTATCAATTTGTAGATCTTATTTTTTTTGCTTAGAATGGCCGGATGCATTCTACCTTTTTTATTTTTATGTCGATTTGTAAATTATTATTATGCTAATTTATGTCATTTAAAATTGTCTCATCCTATGAACCCGCTGGCGATCAGCCCAAAGCTATTCTTGAACTTGTAGCCCACATCAAGCGGGGGGTAACGAGCCAAGTATTGATGGGCGTTACGGGATCTGGCAAAACCTTTACGATAGCCAATACCATTCAAGCGTTAAATAGGCCTACCTTAGTGATCAGTCATAACAAAACCTTAGCGGCGCAACTATATGGTGAGTTGCGTTCCTTTTTCCCCAATAATTTGGTTGAATATTTTGTATCCTATTACGATTACTATCAACCAGAAGTCTATTTGCCAGCTAGTGGTATCTATATAGAAAAGGAGTTGGCAATTAATGATGAATTGGAGCGATTGCGTCTTAGTACAGTGGCTGCTTTGTTAAGTGACCGGAGGGATGTCATTGTAGTAGCTTCTGTTTCCTGTATTTATGGGCTTGGTAAGCCAGAATCTTTCAAGCGCAATAGCCATTTATTTCGCGTAGGCGACGCATTATCGCGTAATAATCTTTTAAAGTGTTTTGTGGAGATGCTCTATAGCAGAGATGATAGCGCATGTACACGGGGGCGCTTTCGCGTCATGGGAGATACCATTGACCTATTTGTGGCTTACGGAGATTATGCCTATCGCTTTATCTTTTGGGGAGATGAACTGGAAGCCATCCATATCATAGATCCTGCTTCTGGTAGCAAACGCAAAGAGCTACAAGAAGCCTTTATTTTTCCTGCTAATCTTTTTGTAATGGGTAAAGATATATTGGATAGTGCAGTAGAACATATTCAAGAAGAGTTGCATAGGCAGGTAACCCATTTCAATGAAATCGGCAAGTTGGAAGAGGCCAAGCGGCTACAAGAAAGAACAGCGTTAGATTTGGAAATGCTGCGAGAACTGGGGTATTGTTCGGGGATTGAAAATTATACACGCTATATAGATGGTAGGTCAGTTGGGGAGCGTCCTTTCTGTTTGCTAGACTATTTTCCTAAAGATTACCTAATGGTTATTGACGAAAGCCATGTTACCATTCCCCAGTTCAGGGCTATGGCAGGAGGGGATCGGGCTAGAAAAATAAATTTAGTAACACATGGTTTTAGGTTGCCATCTGCTATGGACAATCGTCCATTAAGGTTTGATGAATTTGAACAACTGATCCATCAGGTTATTTTTGTTAGTGCAACGCCTGCTGATTATGAACTAGAAAGTTCGGGTGGTGTTGTTATAGAGCAGATTATACGCCCTACTGGGTTATTAGATCCTGAAATAGAGGTGCGTCCTACACTGCATCAAATGCATGATATCTTAGAAGAGATTCAACAGGTTGTTAAAAAAGAGGAACGGGTATTAATTACCACCTTAACCAAACGCATGGCAGAAGAACTAACCGATTATTTAGTGTATGCCCAAATCCGTTGTAGATACATCCATTCTGAGATCAAAACGTTAGACCGTGTGGCCATATTGAATGCCCTACGCAATGGTACTTTTGATGTACTTGTGGGTGTCAATTTGTTACGAGAAGGGTTGGATTTGCCCCAGGTTTCTTTGATGATTATTTTAGATGCAGATAAAGAAGGTTTTTTGCGCAATGTGCGTGCACTGATTCAAACCATAGGCCGGGTAGCGCGTCATGCACAAGGGCGCGTGCTCATGTATGCAGATAGGGTGACCGCTTCTATGGAACAGGCCATTAGCGAAACGCAACGTAGGCGTGCTTTACAAATCGCTTATAATACACAACATCATATTATTCCTAGCTCCGTATGTCAACAACAACCTGCCATAGCTTTAGAGGATAATAGGCTCGACGCGTTTGGGCAAGTAGTTTATGAGGATAGCGCCTTTCCGACCGTTGTTTCCGACTGTACGGTGCCTTATGGTAAGCAAGCCACCCTACAAGAACGCATGAAGCTATTGGAAGATCAAATGTACCAAGCGGCAGAAAGACTACAGTTTTTGGAAGCAGACCGATTAAAAGCAGCCATAGAAAACTTGAAAAAACAATCCAACGTCTTCTAGCAATCTTTTGTTTTTTTAATTTTTTTTAGTAACCTTAATTATGTGCTTGTAGCAACAGGTGCTGGAGACATAAGAGGTACTGAGGTAGGTGCTATGCCTTGGTATAAGCTTCATTGTCTGACGCTTTTATCTACAAGCGCTATGGCCTACCAGCGTTTTGCGCGGCGGTTCAGCCATCATCAATAAGGATATAGGGGGTGCTATATCATTAAGCTTAATGGCTTAAGAAAGCCAGCATAGCTTTTTTTGTCAATTTTTAGATGGCATTTTGATTCTATTTTCATTCCTATGCCTTAAGCTGCGGCATGGGAAATCGGTTCAGTATTATGTTCAATGATGCAACTAGGGCCCTATTAAGCGAGCCCTATAGACCTGTTGATACAACACTTCAAAGCAACAACTAAAAAACAAAAAACAATTATGATTCACAAATTTAATAAAATTAAATCTATCACGAAAGGCCTAGTAGGTTCAAATATAATTTTTCCAGCTACTTATATTTTACTGAGTGCGAATATGGATTTTTGTAAAGGTCTTGCTGGTGACGCAACCAAGTTTCCAATAAGCGGTGCACCTTATCGATCATTCGTGCCAAAATCAAATGATTTAGAGGTTAAAAATCAAGATGAAGGGCAAAGTGATGATGTTAAATTTGTATTGGGTAGGGGAATGGTATTAAACCTAGGTGATGGCCTATGTGGCGTTTTTGTAACATCTGATACCAAAGAGGTGTTTATTGTGAAACTTTTTTCGGAAGAAGGATGGATGAGGCTTATTGAACACCATCCGCAAGTTGGGCAAGAAAGCGAGCAAACATCTATCGTACGTATTCGTTATGATCATATTGAAGATCCGCGTATTATAAAAGTGGACCATGCCTTATTGGAACATTTGTTGCAACAATTGGATCAATCCGCTGCGCTTAGTGCCTGTAGTAGTGACAAGGAAGACTTTTGGCATAAAATACAAGACAATCCATCCTGGAGGGAGATAGCATTTTGTTATAAAGTACCTTTTGTAGATCATCCTATTTTTAAAGAAGATGCCATCACCTCCGAGTTTACCACACAGTTATATAAAAAGTATAGCTACACTACAAGCAGTTGCATCAGCAGCAAGTTGTCGATTAGTGGTAACGTGCCATCTGATACACTTAAAGCATTTGAAAAGGTAGGGTTTCTGTTGGTTAAAGCACAGCCTAGTCTTGTGCATTTGGTCAAAGAGATGCTAGCGTGTGATGGGGAATGGGCTACTAAGGCAGCAGTAGCAGTAGATTATATAACCTTTCCGGCTGAATTTGTGGGTGATCTACTACAATTTGATTCAAAGGATGTAGCAAATGATTATTCAAGTTTGCGTTTAGCAGATTATCCATTTGCCTACTGTTACCTTCAGGAGGGGGAATATTATCGTTTGATGACATTAGACCATGTAAGATTTTTGATGCAAACAGATAGAGAACCGGATGCTGTGCATCAATTGCACTTGGAGCAAGTAGCGCTATTGTCTGACCCTATGCCAATAGACGCGCAGGAAACGGAAGTGGGGCAAGCTGATGAGGCATCTGATGGGAAAGCGCTGCCCTTACATCCTGAAAATCAAAATGATCCTAGCAGAAATGAGCAACAGGCGCATACCCATAATCCGGAAGCTGTACCTACGCAGGATGCGCGTCATGGGCGCGTATATACTTCACCTAGGCAGTATACAGGATTTAACGCTACAACCCCTCTTCCACCACCACCTCCACCGCCACCTCCGATGGCAACCAATATTGAGTCTGGTAATCAAAATAATGCTGGTCGTGATGCATTATTCGTTCAGATTAGAGCCGGTGGTATAAAGCTTAAGCCTGTTCAACCATCACAAGAACAACCTATAGCACCGGTGCCAAAAGGTAGACCTGTCGTGAACAGTATACCGCCTCCACCTCCGCCTCCGTCAGCTGGATGCGTTCTACAATTGGTAAGCGCGCCAAATCGAGGTAGTGGGGTTAAAATGGCTCAAACAACTAAAAAAGATCCGCCATTACAAAGTAGTAGTGGTAATGCTATGATCGATGAACTAAACATCAGGTTCAGTAAGAAAGCATCTACTTCGTCATCTACTATACCTGAACCGAAAGGTTCTCCTGCTGGTCAGCTGCTTGCATCTAGTCGATCTCCGGTTCTTTGTACCAATGGATCTATACCGCCTCCGCCTCCGATGCCACCAGGTACTGGGCCTGCCGTGAACGGTATATCGGCTCCGCCACTTTTTCCACCAGCAAGTACTCGGTCTAGCAGTAAACAGACGAAGCAAAGTAGTGATGGTCGTGATGGATTGTTGACTCAGATTAGAGAAGGTATAAAGCTTAAGAAGGTGGAATATGATCCTAGTTCTGCTAAAAAAGGTAAAGGGCTTATCGAATCTACTAATCCCTTGTTTGCGAGCCTACACAAGGCGATGGAAGAAAGGAGGAAGGCAATGAGCCAAAAGAATGAAACAGGTAGAGATATTGATTCCGGTTCCGAGCCAGAGGAAAGTGACAATGAGTGGGGATGATTAGCGATAGATCTATTGCGCTGCAATAGGGTATGAACCTGCTGGATCGCCTAGTGGTAGTTGCGTCAGTATGCTACAATTATATTGCATCTGTTCACGATACTGGTTAATAATGGATTGTATCTCACTTTTTTCTTGATAAAAAAGTGGACAAAAAATAAAGCTCTCGGTAAAAAGTTGCTGAAAGTGCCATCTTACAAATGGAAAAACAGGAAGCGCCCCCTTTGGGGGCTTTAAAGGAAACTGTTTTTCCACATCATCTGTAAAATGCCACTTTCTATAGCGCAACTTTTTACAGGGGCGTTATTGTTTTCACATAAAAACCAGTAACTTGAATAGATATATTTGCTGCTATTTCGTCAAGTTAAGGCGATTATGTCCGCCGATAAAAAACTTGGCGGACATGAGCAGCGGCGTATACACATTACCCATTTCTGTCGCTGTGTTAGATATAGATATTCCTTATTCTTGATAAGAAAGTGGACAAAAAATAAAGCCCTCGGTAAAAAGCCGCTGAAAGTGTCATCCTACAGATGGAAAAACAGGAAGCGCCCCCTTTCGGGGCTTTAGCGGCTCTAAGTCTTTTTGCACCGCTTATAACCTCATATGTTACACCAGCATTTTCAAGAGTAAGAAAAGGGTTTCCTTTAACTTCCGTCTATCTACAATCATATCTAAGAAGCCATGGGCCAATAAAAACTCTGCGGTTTGAAAGCCTTTCGGTAGTTCTTTCCCCACAGTTTCTCGAATCACACGTGGACCTGCAAAACCAATTAGTGCACCTGGTTCAGCCATATTGATGTCCCCTAGCATCGCATAGGAGGCACTTACACCCCCTGTAGTTGGATCGGTTAGTAGCGAAATATAAGGAATTTTAGCTTGTGCCAATTGTAATAACTTGGCAGCTGTTTTGGCCATTTGCATCAATGAAAAACTGCCTTCCATCATGCGGGCACCACCAGACTTAGAGATAATCAGCAGAGGCGTTTGATGCGCCAAACAGTGATTAATCAATTGGGCTATTTTTTCGCCTACTACACTACCCATGGAACCCCCAATAAATGTAAAATCCATGCAGGCAATGGCCAGTGGTAGGTTATGGATCTGCCCATAAGCCGTTCGTATGGCATCTGTTAAATCTGTTTGTGCTTCTGCTTGCTTGAGTCGCTCGGTATAAGGCCTGTTGTCTACAAATTGCAGGGGATCTGCCGATCTAAAGGTTGCATTGAGTTCCGTAAAACGGTTTTCATCAAATAGAATGGCAAAATACTCCTTAGAACCAATCGGTAAATGATGGCCATCATCGGGTACAACGTGTAAGTTTTCTTGCAATACTCTGCTGTGTATAATCTTGCCTTTTGGGGTTTTTACCCAAAGCCCATCAGGCGACTCTTTTTTTGCAGAACTAGGGGTTAGAATACCTTTCTTTTTGCGCCTAAACCAACTCAGGTTGTCGTTTATTAAACTCATAGGGTCATCTATATTTTATGGATGTTCAGGACGCATTTGTGGGAAAAATAGTACATCTTGAATAGAATTTGAGTTGGTCATGATCATTGTTAGGCGATCTATGCCTATGCCAATACCTACTGTTGGCGGCATGCCATACCGTAAGGCCTTTAAAAAATCATGGTCTACTACCATCGCTTCTTCATCGCCCCGTTCGCCTAATGTGCGTTGTTCCTCTAGCCTTTGCTGTTGATCGATGGGGTCGTTTAACTCGGAGAATGCATTGCAGATTTCTTTACCTGCACATATCACCTCAAACCGTTCTGTTAATGCTGGGTTGTCTCGGTGGCGTTTGGCTAAGGGAGACATTTCAACTGGATAGTCGGTTATAATGGTTGGTTGGATCAGATAGGGCTCACACTTTTCTCCAAAGATTTCGTCTATAATTTTACCTTTGGCTAAGTTGTCTGCGATATGGATACCAAATTGATGGGCTACGGTGCGCAATGCGGCCTCATCCATATCGCTTACATCATATCCGGTAAAATGGTGAATCGCTTCAAACATCGTAAAGCGTTTCCATGGCCGTTTAAAGTTAATCAGATGGGAGCCAAATGGTACTTTTGTGGTACCATGTAGGGCAAGTGCAACCTCTTCTACCAATTCTTCTACATAGTCCATCATCCAAAGGTAGTCTTTGTAGGCAACATAAAGCTCTACTTGCGTAAATTCTGGATTGTGAAAACGAGACATTCCTTCGTTTCTGAAATCTTTGGCGAATTCATAGACCCCTTCATAACCGCCAATAATTAACCGTTTTAAATAAAGTTCATTGGAAATACGTAGATATAAGCGTATATCTAGGGCATGGTGGTGGGTAGTAAAAGGGCGTGCAGAGGCGCCTCCGTAAATGGGTTGCAAGATAGGGGTCTCCACTTCTAGATAACCTTGACGATGCAAAGAAGCTTTCATGGTATGAATCAATTTGGCCCGTTGCTCAAATACTTTGCGTACCTCTGGATTTACAATTAAATCAACATATCTTTGACGATACCGTTGTTCTGGATCGGTAAAGGCATCATGCACGGTTGTACCTTCTTGGGTGGTTACTTCTTTTACAACCGGTAGGGGTGTTAAGGTTTTGGTAAGCAACCGAAGATGCGTGACGTGGACAGCTATCGCACCTACTTGAGTGGTAAATACAAAGCCTTGTACTTCAATGATATCACCTATATCTAGTAGTTTTTTAAAAAAAGTATTATAGTGGCTTTTATCCTCCCCAGGGGAAATGGTATCTCGTTGGACATAGAGTTGGATCCGCCCACTTGCATCCTGTAATTCTACAAAAGAGGCTGCACCTATAATTCTGCGACTCATAATGCGGCCTGCTAGTACTACATGGCTATAGTTTGCTTTATCTGCTTCTTTGTAATGGGCAAGAATAGTGGCTGCTTTGGCATTGATGGGATGGACAAAGGCTGGATAGGGATTAATCCCCATGGCTTCTAGTTGGGCTTTTTTCTGCGTCCGAATAATGGCTTGTTCATTCAGCTCGTGCATGATTTATAAAAAATTATAAATTTGATTGTTATTGATAGCAAATAGTAATATTTGGATGTGCCTGTGGCGATTACCCTTAGTTCCTCTAATTTACACTTAATTCTATAATTCTATACTTGGTTGCTGTTGCTTTTATATTACATGGCACGTTGGCTACTAGGTTTGCGCTTTTTGCCTTTGTCTATAGATATGCATGATCTCTTGTTGATATTATATTATAATATATGATATTATTTACTTTATAAGTAATTTTATATTGAATTTCAATATAATTAGGGCTTAAAAGGTCTGTTCCATCGCAGTCTACATAAGTGTTTTAAACAAGTTAATCTATGTATAATTTTACAGTTTTAAGAAAGAAAATATATTTGTCAGTTGTAGTTGGTTTATTTTTGATTTTGAATGGAAAAGTTATGTGCATAGGGAATGAAAATAGTCGTTTAACCGCTGATTCATCTAAGGCCTCAATCCGTTCTTGGGAGGATTCCACTATAGATCTTAAGGAGTTGCTCAAGTATATAAAAAAAATCGGGCATTTTTTTGTCGTATTCCTGCATGGTATGTTTGAGGATAATACACGTTGGAAGGAAGTTTTACCTAAGATTATCAATACAGATCCGCTTAGCAGGGTGAGTCATCGCATTGAAACTATGTTGCTAACTTGCAGGGCAAAAAAATCTAATACAGCGCTCCTTTCTATTTCTAATCAAGCCGATGTTGTTGTGGAAGAGATTAGACAGAATGTACAAAAAAATATTCTTGAAAATATAATAAATGGGCGCTATCCATACTTGAGCGAGGATCAAAAAAGAAAAGGCGCTAAGTTAGCCATTCAAGAGGTTCCTATTGTTTTAGTTGGGTTTAGTCAGGGTGGAATTGTGAATGCCATTATAGCACATAAAAATAGTACCAAATATAGACTTAATATTAAAGGTGTAGTTTTCGTGCAGGCTCCTTTAAGTGGTGTATTGGCATTTGAACCAGGTAGCTCGGATGTATTTGAATTCTTAAGCAGAGGTAGTAAACGATTAAATAAGGTAGGGGGGGATACTCGCTTGGCTGCCTTTAAGATGCTTGCCGCGAAGTTAGGTGTAAACCCTTCTGAATTCTTGAGTTACTGGTTTAAACAAACGGCTATAGAATCTATGCGTATCAGGTCTGAAAGTGTCAATGTTTGCCATGAACTTATTCGTAAAAATGGAGGTGCTAACCGTAAGCAGCATAATATTCAGATGTTATTGATGCCTGGTTGTATAAAGGATCCACTAAGGTATTGGCCTAATTCAAAGGATGAAAAACTGTGCAATCGTTTAAAAATGCATTGGATAAATTTGTAGGTGGTAAATTTAATGATGGTGTAGTCTCTTTGGAAAGTCAGTTGTGCAGAAGTAAAAGTGATGGCGAAGATTTTTTTTACTAAGTGTTCAGAGCATATGGCTATCAAAAATTGGAATTATATTATGCCTAATAAACCTGATCATGTAGATATATTTATATCTGAAAAAGATGTGTGGCATGGCCGGTTTGGCTGCAAGCCTATATTTACTAGGTTTAAAAATTTTGAGGTAGTGGAAGGAAGTAAAGAGATGTTTGATTATCAGGAAGCTAGATATAGATTATCGGAATTTTTGGGTCAACAAATCGATCGGTGGATGGAAGAGGCGTAATGTTAGTTTCTAATCTTGCTTTTTATTAATTTTGAGTAGATGGTAGTTTTTGGTTGGAACGATAAAAAAATGTCTAAAAAGCCCATTTATTTTCTGGTGTATCTATTGGCTTGGCCCTTTGCTGCTTTGGCTGATGCAGTAACCTATAGGGCAGATCGGTTGGAGGGGGCTATGGTCAACAATAAGCCCTGTAAGCAATTGGAAGGCAACGTGGCTTTTACTTTTCATGCCCATGGTATGGTGTTAACAGCTGATAAGGCGTATAAATATGATGACGAGGAGCGGATCGAAGCCCAAGGCAATGTTAAAATTGTAGACAAAGAGGGTAGTGTGATCAAGAGTCCGCTGCTTATTTATGATTTGGCGCAAAAGCAGGCCATTTTTGAAAATGGTGTAAGCTGTTCATCTAAAAAAGGTACTTTTCATACCGCTAAGCTTATTTATGATGTAGCAAAGAAGCAAGGTCAGTTTTTACAAGGGGGGAAATTGGTAGAGCATCAAATGGTGTTAACCAGTAAGAGGGGCCTTTATGATGGTGCCAGCCATGAAGTTACTTTTTTAGACCAGGTGGTATTGGTGGATTCCAACTATACGCTTCATTGCGACCAATTGGAGTACCATACTGAATCAGAAACCGCTTATTTTCAAGGAGCTACTAAAATTATCCATCAGGATGGAGTACTTACCACTCCCAAGGGAGGGCACTATCTCTTGCCTAAAAAACAGCTTGCCTTTGATCAAGGAACGCTGACTACCCAAGATATCATCCTTACTGCCGACCGTTTAACCATTTTAGATGGGCAAGATTGTGCAGCTACCGGTCATGTCTTACTACGTGCGCAAAAGCATGATGCAGTAATAGTAGGTGAAAAGGCGCGTTATGTTGCAAAAGAGAAAAAAGGGGAAATAACTGGCCATCCATTATTAACGAAGGTGGTTAATGATCAAATCATCTATTTACGTGCCGATACGTTTATTGTTTTAGAAAAAACCATACCCGATCAGCCACCAGAGCAAGAAATTCATGCCTTACATCATGTAAGGCTCTACCAAGAAGAGCTGCAAGGTGTGGCAGATGGCGCTGTTTATAACAGTGGTAAAAATACCATTCATTTACATAATAAGCCGATTATTTGGTGCAGCAGTTATCAAATCACAGGAGAGGAAGTTTATTTGGCTATAGAGGAAGGCGAAGAGGTGAAGCTCTTTGTCGATAAAAATTTATTTATGGTATCCGAAGATTCCATGGGCCATTACAATCAAGTCAAAGGGCATAAGATGGTGGCCTCTTTTAAAGAGGGCGCTATTGAGAAGATGTCAATAATCGGTAATAGTGAGAGCCTCTATTTTGCATTGGGGGATAAAAATGAGTTGATAGGTATGAACCATATCAAGTGTGATCATATGGAGATGACTATGTCAGCTAATACATTGGTGCAAATGATATGCAAACCCAAGCCTAGTGGCCTCTTTTATCCAGCAGAAAAACTTGAAGATACACAAATGAAGCTGGATGGTTTTGTGTGGCATGGTGAAAAATGGCCTACCAAAGAGAATATTTTAGAAGAGGTGTCTAAAGAAGCAATAACTAAAAGTGGGTAGTAAACCGCCCCCGTTGGCTCAACCCATAGGATTTTTTTACTATAAGGTAATCGCTATCTAGTTATAGTTTAGTAGATTTGTATAGCTACACAGTAGCTTTGTTGCTGAACAATAATAACGCTGTATGTTACGTTATCTCTATGGTGTAGCACCAGCTGTTGTTTTATTCCATTGCCCATGAAAGATTATATCATCAATCTGTCCGTTATATATAGGTTTAGATGGCTATTTCTATTGCCTTGCACTTTAGTAGGCCCTATCTTTTGTGTGCTAGCCGCTCCCCCGGCTCCTATACAGCCAGATTTGCTTGTACAGCAAAAGGAAAAAATTATTCGGCTCTATGAGCGCAAACGTTATGCCAAAGCCAATGCGCAAATAGAGCTCCTTTTGCCTTTGTTAAAGCATAGGCTAGATCGTGCAAAATTTGAATGCTACCAGGCGTATTGTAATTTTTATGAAAAAAAATATTTGATTAGTGCCCATCAATTTCATTGGCTTGTAAAGCAATATCCTACTTTCCCCCAGGTAGAAGAAGCGCTTTTTATGTATGGATATAGTTTAGCCTGTGAAGAGGTACCTATAGTGTTAGATCAAACCTTTACTTATAAAGCGATCGATGCCTTGGAACGCTATTTAGCGGTTTATCCAGCGGGTGCTTATTGCCATAAGGCTGCCGAGGCTTTACAAAGTTTGCGAGACCGTCTTATGCACAAACATTTTCAGGCTGCTGCACTATATGTTCGTTTGGGCTACTATCATGCAGCCATTGTAGCGCTTAAAAATTTTGACGAAGCCTATCCGGAGACTACTTTAAAAGAAAAAGTGCTCCGGCTTTTGATAAAGTGTTATGAAAAGTTGGTTATTCAAGCCGCTAATGAAGACAAAAAGAAAGAACTCCTATCCTGTAAGTCTTTCTTTCTGCAACAATTGACGGAGCATTTGAGTGATCCATCATCTCATGCAGCAGCTGGAAATACAACATTTTAACTTGATACAAGCTTGTTTTGATTATATATATACGACAATTATGATTCTGAATAAAAAAGTATATTTGGTGCCTAGAAATATACATGAATTGATTGCACCTACTGGCAATATTTATGAAAGTACGGTTATCATTACGAAACGTGCCAAGCAAATTGCTATGCATATGAAAGATGAGCTGGATCGTAAGCTGGAGGAATTTATGTCTATTACGGAAGAAAAGGATAGCATAGATGTTCAGCGGCAATATGAGATTACCCAGCATTATGAAAAGCTTCCTAAACCTGTACTAGAAGCTACTACAGAGTTTTTAGAAGGTGCTATTGCCTTTCGCTATATTCATGAAGCAACCTAAAAAAGGCCCTTTTAGGCTCACTTTTTAAGCAAAAAAAATGCAACACAAATACCTGTAGGTGTTCATTCAATGGCCTCAACTTAAGAGACATCCATTCTAACACAGAGCCAGAAATGGCTAATACGTATACGCCGCTGCTCATGTCCGCCAAGTTTTTTTATCGGCTGGACATATGCACCTTAACTTGACGAAATAGCAGTAAATATATCTATTCAATTTACTGGTTTTTATGTAAAAAGAACAACGCCCCTGTAAAAAGTCGCGGTTTAGAAAGTGGCATTATTAACCAATGACGAGAATGTATGTTTTTATTTGAAAATCAATGAAAAAATAATTAAGTTGACGCCATTGTGTGAACAGATACCAATACCTTACTTAGGCGTAATGGCCTGAATCGGATAGATATTGAGGTTATGCGCCTATTATATACCATAAAGCGTTTAGCGGTTGTGCAGTTCTTTGTGGCGGTGTGCTATTGGTTCCCTGGGTGTGGTATACAACAGCCTAGTAACCAATTTTTTGATGTGGCCGGTCTGCTCACTACTTTTCCTGCATGTTTTTCTATGCAGGCTTCGGTCCATTGCATGGGTTTTGGTCCTACCTTTCGTTGTCGTGTGGTCTGTTGTGTAAGCTATAATCAGCGCATTGATTTTATTGTAAAGGGTCCTTTGGGTATAGAGATCATACATGGCTGCATCGATAAAAAGGGGGTAACGATAGTAGATCGGTTGCGTCGTATTGTGCACCAATGGGATTATCAGCGCATAACGCAACACTATCATTTTGTTTGTAATTATCCATTGATTCAATCACTGCTGTTAGGCACAGGCCCTATTGGGCAGGGTGCCTTGCCTGCCGATTTGGCTTACACCTATGATGATCTGACGCGTAACGTGATAGCTGTGCAATTACGTGATACAAAACAGTTCAACATCTTTACGTTTTTATACCGATACAAGATGGTAGTAGATCGTGCTTGTTTATCTGGAATTAAACTACGTTTCTTACTCAAAGGTCAGGTACAGTGCTATCAAGGTAGGATAACCCTATATAAATTATATTTTAAAAAGTTAAAAAAGCCAAACATTAGGCTAGCTATACCTACCTATTATCGTATAACACACCCACACCTATAGTGTCTATTCACGTCGTTGGTTAATAATGCATTTTATTCCACTTTTTTCTTGATAAAAAAAGTAAGCAAAAAATCAAGCCCTCGGCAAAAAGTCGCTGCAAATGGCATCTTACAGATGGAAAAACAGCAAGCGCCCGCTTCGCGGGCTTCAAAGGAAACTGTTTTCCCTAATCATCTGTATGATCACACTTTCTACACCGAGACTTTCTACAGGAGCGTTTTTCTTTTAACGTAAAAAACCAGTGATTGGAACAGATATATTCAGCTTGTTACTTCTTTTTTTGTTCTAATTGCTTTGCAATGAGCTCTAATTCTTTTAATATTTGTTGGGCAGCGCTTACAACATCCGTAATGACTTCTTTACCTGTAGTTTTTGCTTCATTTGTAAGCGCATGTTTATTCCCCATGAGCTTTAGCATAAAAGCTTGTAACTTTTTTTTACATGATTTTAAATTGTAAAGCATTCCATCCCTAGCTATTGACCCTTTGGTAGGTGCAGCAAGGATTGACCCTTTGGTAGGTGCAGCAAGGATGCCCACAAAGGCACCTAAACAGAACCCTAAGCAAAGGATCAATATATTTTCAGTTCTTTTTATCATTATTGGATCAGTTAAATAGTTAGATTATTGTTATCTGTTCACATTACTGGTTAATGATGAACTTTATCCCACTTTTTTCTTGATAAAAGAGTGGACAAAAAATCAATCCCTCGGTAAAAATCCGCTGAAAGTGTCATCTTACAGCTGGAAAAAACAGCAAGCGCCCCTTTTGGGGCTTCAAAGGAAACTGTTTTTCCTAATCATCTGTAAAATGCCACTTTCTACACCGTGACTTTTTACAGGGGCGGTTTTTTGACGCAAAAAACCACTGCGCTGAATACATACGGTTATTGATTGTTCAACTATAGGTATTCCTTCAGTCATATGGTTACACTACCCCAAAACAAGACAAAATGCACCTTGTAAAAAATTACGATCAGCAGTTATGCCCTTTATTATTGATTCTCTACCCCTTTTAGGATGCCTTCTAGTACACCATTTATAAAGCAACCACTTTTAGTAGTGCCATACCATTTCGCTATTTCAATGTACTCATTTATAGATACTTTAAATGGTATATCTTTACATTCAAGCAATTCTGCCAAGGCCAATTTGAGTATCAACTTATCGGTTAAAAGAATACGGTCGTTATCCCATTTTTTAGTTGCTTCACTAATCATTGCTTCATAGCGCGTACTGTTTTGCATCACCATGGTCAGCAAGCGGTTATAAAATGCGGCTTCTAGTGCCCATTTTGGGTGATGCCAAAAGCGGGTAAATGCAGTAAAATCTTTTGTAGCGTGCATGATCACAACATGGATGAGCATTTTTTTTACTATGCGTTTGTGCTCGTCCCAATAGAGATCTGCCATAGCTAAACAATCATTCATGGGCCCCTCTTGAAATATAATAGCTTGTAGGATGTATTCCAAAAGCTTTACACTATTATATGGCGTTGATCTATAAGCTTTAGGGATTGCTGCAGGTTGGATAAATTGTCTATACCAATTTTCTATTTGGTAGGGATCTTTGGTCCAGTTGACACTATTTTTAGTAATAGCATCGATCCAGTTGCTGTTGTTACATAACGCTTCTAATAAAGGATCTTGTGCCAGCTGATGGGTAAGCAGATGTGTGGCTGGTTCTGATTGGTCTTGTGCCCCTTTTATCTCCTTTGCCCATTTGTACCATGCTACCAGTAACTGCAAAGTATATAAAAGACTTCTGTAGAGCGTTTCCTTGGACTGGTTAAAGCCATTCTGTATCCGTGTTTGGTCTTTGCTTAAAGCTGCTACATAGTGGACAAGCTGCCTGTGTACAGATTGTTCAATTTGCTTATCCGCTGCATAAGCAAAGTCTTGAATCGGTAGCGCTGTGGCCACTGCTTCTGAGAAAATCGCAACGGCTATGCTTTGTGCGTTGACTCGTTTGTCCTTTTGGTCAGGTGCATCTAAAAAGCTATCAAATGTAAAATCTTTTTTTATTTGTTCTATCGCCTCTTGTTGATGTACTTTTTGTGCAATGGTGTATCCATAAAGATTTTGTAGCGCCTTTATGCGAACAAAACGCCTAGGAATAAGGAAATTTTCCATTGTCGTGCAGCTATTTTATCGGCCAACTTGCGCATTTTTTATGCTTTGAATGCGTGCTATAGCCATTTCTTGCGCTATTTCCTGTGCCGGGCGAGGGCTGTTTACAACTTTCGCTAATACATCAAGGCAGATGGTATAGAGCTGCTCTATACGTTGTTTGACCGAATGATGTGCACTAGGCTCTAATTCAGTAACGGCGTTAATTAATCCACCTGCATTGGCTAAAAAATCGGGGACATATACAATACCCCTTTGTAGCAATAGTTTGCCATCTCGGTCTTGGTCTGCTAGTTGATTATTAGCTGAACCGACTACAGCGGCACAACTCAGGGTGGGAATAGTGGTATTATTTAAGGTAGCACCTAAAGCACATGGTGCATATATATCTAACGGCCAGCTGTGCAAATGTTCAGCTGCTACCACTTCTACCTTACAGCTATCCGTTACGGCTTTTAGCCGCTTGGCGCAAATGTCAGCTACGTAAACAATGGCTTGCTCTTGGCAAAGCAATTGTGCCAAGCTATACCCTACTTTACCTATACCAGCTATACCAATTTTTTTACCTGTTAAGTTATCTGTGCCGAATACTTGCTTTGCACTCGCTTTCATAGCAATATAGACCCCATAAGCGGTATGCTCTGACGGATCACCACTACCTCCTAAGGCTACAGGCAGCCCTATGACATGGCGGGTTGATTTGGCAATGTCTACCATATGTTCCATAGTGGTATTATAGTCTGGTGCAGTAATGTAATAGCCACCTAACCGCTCTATAAAAGCTCCATATTTGCGGAGTAGGGCTTCCGTAAGCGTGGTCCCTTTTTTCTTCATAATCACAGCCTTTCCGCCTCCAAAGTCTAACCCAGCTATAGCGGCTTTGTAGGTCATGCCACGGGAAAGACGTAGTACGTCTTTCAGTGCCTCGCGCTCATCTTGGTATTCAAAAAAACGCAATCCACCAACAGCAGGTCCTAATGTTGTATCATAGATGCCCACAATTGCTTGCAAACCCGTTGTTTCATCTTGAAAATAAACCACTTGCTCATGCCCTTTTTGGGAAAAATGGGTGGTGTCATTTGGGTAGTTGCTAAAAATATAACTAGAAAAGGTTTGCTCTGTTATTTTCATAAAGCTTAGTAAAGGTTATGTAGGTTACCATTAAGGATGATGCTCCTAATAGGGCTAACCATATATGAAGATGGTACTCAAACAATTAGCTAGAAATGTAGATTGACAGTGGAGTAGGGGGGATTCGAACCCCCGGTACCCTTTTAGGGGTACACCCACTTTCCAGGCGGGCACCTTAAGCCACTCGGCCACCACTCCAACTAGCTTGTTGAATTTACAACTTTTTTTCTAATTCGGAAAAATTACAACAATGGCATATAATTGTTTGATGGCTGCCCCTTATAGTAAAAGGGCTCATGCATAGTCTCATTTTTAGCATGGGCTAACAGTGTTGCATAAAACATTATATAGATTATATGTTTTTTCCATTAAAATCATAGTATTATAGTATAATTCTATTAATTATTTCCATAATGAACAAGGCTAGTTTTTTCATTTAAATAATAAAAAGTGATATTGCTCATTGCATTATTTGTATCTTGTACGTTTTCATGCAATCGGTTGACCAGATATGATCTACATCCCGCCAAGCAAGCCCTACAAAAAACCATAAAAGATCTTGCGCGATTAGTGAGTAAACTACCTATACAGCCTAATCCATTATATGCGCTAGATTACGATGGTCGTAGCATAGTGCACCATTGTACTTTGAGTAATCAACCCGATCGGGTTCAGTTAATGTCGTCAACTTAAGGTATATCTATTCTAACACAGAGATAGAAATGGCTAATGCGTATACGTCGTTGCCCCTGTCCGCCAATAAAAAGTTGGAACGCAGTAAAAGTAATGAAACGAATGGTTATGCAACGGGCAAAACAGAAACCGTCAACTGCGTGGGCTTTTAATGAACTGTTTTTCTAATCCGCTCCACAACCATTCGTCTAAAGATTACAAGTTTACTGAAGCGCCAAGTTTTTTATCGGCGGACATGAATGCTTTAAATGGACGCAATGGACGCAAACCCTCATTAAAACGATAGGTATCTGTCGTTCAAGTCGCTGGTTTTTTGCGTTAAAAGAAAAACGCCCCTGTAAGATGCCATTTTTAGCGCCTTTTTGCCGAGGGCTTTATTTTTTGCTTACTTTTTTATCAAGAAAAAAGTCGAATAAAATGCATTATTAACCAGTAACGTAAACAGATAGCTATGTTTTATGCTTGTCTTGATACAAAAATATAACATACATACTCTTGAACCATCTAATCTAATCTAATGGGTCAGGTAGTCTACCAGTAGCATCAGTGCTTTATAGCGGTGTGAAATCTTATTTTTTTGCGCTTCTTCCATCATCGCATAGCTTATGTCGTACCCTTCTGGTTGAAAAATAGACTGCCAATTGGTTTGGTTCGGTATAGAACTGCTGGGAGGCATAATTTTTCCATGCATGGTACCCGTAAATAGCTTTACAGGTTGATTGGGACCTTCTGTATAGGCAAAAGTAGAAATAGCTATTGCAGTTTTATCCTCAAAATCTGATAAAATTCGTATTAGGCCATTGAGTCCTATTTGATGTATAAAGGTTTTAATGTAAGGGCCAGGGAGGCCATTTAAACTATTAAAGCTGAATGCAGTGTCTTCTACTAATACGTTATCTCCTATAATGGCAGCGGCAGTTATGCATTTGTTAATGGCAATCTCATCCAAAGAGGCTTGTAGCTCCGGTAACTCTAAGGCATGATGCACCAACTTAAAAGGGGCAGTATTGCCTAAAATGGCATGAACTTGTTGTAGTTTTAATAGATTGCTGGTGACAAAGTTAATGGTTTGCATAGGCGATCGCGAAATAATAATGCAGTATTTTATAATTTTTTACACATAAAAGCAACCATTGCATCCGCTCAAGTGGTTTATTTTAGAGTATTTTATCTATATCTAATTCTATAGCAATTTGTTTTTTGTTTGCTGCATCTGTTGACGTATGGTTAGTAGTATGCGTAGATGGTGGCTTGTTTTGAATAATATTTTTTACCTTTTCAGATAAGATGTTGTTGGTGGTTAAAGGACCTTTTTTATACACTAGTTGGGGATCATTGTACAACCTGGTAATGAATTTTTCCCATATAGGACGCGCAGTCACACTGCCCGCTCCTAGGTGAAAATCTCTAAAATGAATGCAACGATCTTCTCCGCCTACCCAAACACCAGTACAGAGGTTTTGGGTTAGCCCGATAAACCAACCATCTGAATGATTGGAAGTAGTACCTGATTTGCCCGCTATCTCGTTCTGTTCTCTTAGTGCTATAGATACGCCATTTAGTGCGCCTTCATCTAATGAACCTTTTAACATATAGGTCATCAGATCAGCTGTATCTTCGTGAATGGCTTCGTGGTGTTGTGGTGTAAAGGTTTGTAATACATTGCCCTGTTTGTCTTCAATATGAGTAATAAAAAAAGGTTCTGTCCAAACGCCTTTATTCAAAAAAGTACTGTATGCCCCTACCATTTCGTAAATCGAAGCATCACTACAACCTAGGCAAATGGCAGGAACTGGATCTAAAGGACCTTTTAGCCCCATACGCTTGGCATACTCTACAACCAATTGAGGGGTCAGCTGTTTAATCAGATAAGAGGTGATCGAGTTATAGGATTTGGCCATAGCATAACGCAAAGTATATTTTTTCCCAGAGTAGGTTTTCCAGGCATTTTGTGGCGTCCAAGTGGTTCCGTTGGGTTGTACAAAAGTAACAGGCTCGTCTGTGACCAAATCTGTGGGTAGGTAATCATTGTCTAAGGCTACGGTATAGACGATAGGCTTAAAAGTTGAACCTGTTTGGCGTTTGCTCTGCTTGACATGATCATATTGAAAGTATTTATAATCAATGCCACCTACCCAGGCTTTAATATGACCTGTATAGGGATCCATAGCCATGCACCCAGCTTGCAATATCCTGCGATGATGTTTAAAGGCTTCTAAAGGGGTTATCGTTTTTTGAATAGGACCTTCCCAAGAAAATAATGTGGTGGGTATAGGTGTATTTAATACTTTATAAATGGATTCAGTGTCTGTTCCATATTCTTTGCGTAATTTTTGGTAGAGTGGTGTTTTTTTTATCTCTTTTTCAATATAATCTACTATTTCTTTCCCATTTTCATGAATCCATGGATTTTGATCTTTCCAGTGGGCATCAAATTGATTTTGCAGCAGTGCCATTTGTTCTTTTAAAGCAGCTTCTGCGTGTATTTGCACCCGACTATCAATGGTAGTATAGATGCGTAGTCCATCTGAAAAAAGATCATACCCATTTTCTTGCGTCCACTTTAAGAGAAAGTCACGCACTACGGCTCTAAAGTAAGGCGCTATACCTTTTTCATAATTTTCTTCTTGATACTGTAATTCAGTAGGTATCTCACAAATCAGGTCATATTCAGATTTTTTGAGAAAACCATACTTAACCATTTGGGCTAAGACTACATTTCTAATATGGTTGGCTCTTTCAGGGTTTTTTATGGGGCTATAGCGGGTAGGTGCACGTAGTAGACCGACTAATAGCGCAGCTTCTTCTATACGTAATTCGGCTGGTGTTTTGTTAAAAAAGGTACGTGCGGCTACTTTAATACCATATGTATTGCTCCCAAAGGCAACGGTATTCAAATACATGGCTATAATTTCTTGCTTTGTATATGCACGCTCTAATTGAACAGCTAAAATCCACTCTTTCGTTTTGAGGATCAGTTTATTAAGCAATGGAATATCTGTACATTTACCTTTATAGTTTACCTCTTTTCTAATGTTAAAAAGGTTTTTAGCCAACTGTTGGGTCAGGGTACTGCCTCCTCCTTTATTTTGTTGTAATAAAATAGAAAGAAAAAAAGCACGTGATAAACCGCGTAAATCTATACCCGCATGTTGCTCAAAACGGTAATCTTCCGAAGCGATCAGTGCATGAATCATATTGGAGGAAATCTCTTCATAGGTTGCCGGGCTGCGGTTGTTTCTAAAGTACTTGCCTAGTAAGCTGCCATCAGCTGCGTAGAGCTCAGAAGCTAATTCGCTTTGTGGGTTTTCTAACAAGTCTGTAGACGGCATGCTGCCATATAAATTGTAAAAGTTGACTTGAACAGAAAAAAGATAGATAGGAATGGCTATGGTTATGGCTGCAAAAAATTTCCAAAGTATACGTATTATTTTTTCCATATGTTGTCCGTGTGGTTCTGCTATAGGAAGCAGTAAAAATATCTATAAATTTAAGCTTTTTAAGGCTAAAAAATATAAAATAACTGATTCGATGCATGTGCGATCTATGGTCATCCAATGGCGTCAACTTAAGGAATGTATTTGATTGACTATCCGATAAAAGTGTCTCTTCACGCCATGGATTAGTAAGGCAATTTTATTTTTACTTTTTTTATAAAAAAGTGGACAAAAAATCAAGCCCTGGGTAAAAAGTGGCTGAAAGTGTCATCTTACAGATGGAAAAACAGATCGTTTTATTATTTTTACTGCGTGTCAACTTTTTATCGGCGGACATGAGGTAGCATGAGCGGTGGCGTATACGAACAATCCATTTCCATCTCTGTGCTAGAATAGATTTTCCTATTACCTAAGCAGAGAGAGTCACCCCTCCCCACTCGGCTTCAAAACCGTACGTAACAGTTTCCCGTTATACGGCTCCTCTATAAGTTGGGGTTTGTCATACATACTTCTCCATCTAAAACATCTTGAAGCTTACTAAATATACTTTCATAGCTTATGATGTTGATTATATCCATGTATACCTAACATTTTTTTGGTCCATAACATATAACCACTACTCATAACTTTACTTTCCAAATTATAGTGTTTACGTCTGTATATCCTGAGTATTAACTCAGGATATGGCTTTTTAAACAACCCTTCCATATATCAGCATACGGCTGGCTACCTGATTATTATCTTAATGATAAGATAGTAAGTGTAGTAGTTAGGATTTAATCTGACAATTATTAACTTTGTACGGATATAAATTACAACTATTATGAACTTACATCAAAAAATCATTAAACCGAAATTAGGGCTATTGGAACTAGCCAAAACGTTAG
>NZ_JANAVR010000013.1 GCF_025215055.1 Candidatus Cardinium sp. TP | reverse complement strand
TAATTTATATCCGTACAAAGTTAATAATTGTCAGATTAAATCTTAACTAGTACAAATTATTGCTCTTACTGGTTTGCCTGTATCTCGTATCCAGGATCTTGTGTAGACCTAGTTGGGGTCACCTTTGATATGGGAAATTATTGTAGGTTAAGGCTGTTTTTGTAGTTTTGTATGTTAGCCGGTCGTAGAGGCCGGAACTTACTTGAAGTTGTTTTACGCTTTCTTGCCCAGATATAATCTCCTGTCAGATTGATATGCTCCCATCCTAATGGAGATAGGTGGGATAACAATTGATCATTGATTTTTATTCCCTGTTTTTTCAGAGATTTTACAGCTCTTTCGATGTAGACCGTGTTCCATAGCGTGATAGCAGCTGTGAGCAGGGTTAGTCCACTGGCACGGTAGGTCTGATTTTCCATTCTTCTGTACCTGATTTCACCCAACCTGTGCATAAATACCGCACGGGCAAGGGCATTACGGGCTTCTCCTTTATTCAGCCCTTTTTGTACACGTCGACGCAATTCTGGATCTCGAAACCAGTTCAGCATGAATAATGTTCTTTTTATTCTCCCGATTTCTCTGAGAGCTTTTGCCAGACCGTTCTGTTTTGGATAACTGGCCAACTTCTTGATCATTAGGGACGCAGTAACTGTCCCCTGGCTGATCGAGGTGGCTAGACGAGGCACATCAGACCAGTTTGATTCGATATATTTCAGATTCAGTCTGTTCGTAGATATAATAGACTGAAGTCCATGGTATTGTTGGGCTTTGCCTTGAATAAAAAGTCGTTTGTCATGTAGATCTCGAATTCTTGGGCAGAATTCAAAACCAAGTAGGTGCATAATGGCAAATACATGATCGGTGAAACCAGATGTATCGGTATAGTGTTCCCTGATTTCTAGATCACTTTCGTGATATAGCAAGCCATCGAGTACATGAGTTGAATCCCTTACCCGGCTGATAACCCTGGTATAAAATGGGCTGTATTGATCAGAGATATGCGTATAAAACTGAATACCAGGATCCTGTCCATATTTAGGATTGACTTGTCCAACGTATCGTCCAAGGCTTCCGACTCTGAAGTTCTGACCGTCTGAGGACGATGTAGTACCGTCACCCCAGTATATCGCCATAGGTTGCTTTCCCTGCGCATTAACTAATTCAGCAAGAGCAGATGAATACGTTTCATCTCGTATATACCACGCCTGAATACTTTCCAGTGAAGATCTAGTAACTCCAGGACAGGCCTCTGCCATTTTACCTAGCCCTAGGTTGATTCCATCAGCCAGGATAGTGGTTAGGAGGAGCCGAGTATCAGGGCGAATGACCTCATTTTTGAGATGAGAAAAATAGTCAGTAAACGCTGTCCAGTCGTTTACTTCATCCAGTATCTCTGTAATTTTAGGATGAGGTAACATACTATAAACCAGGGATTTCAGCGGTGAAACCTCTGCAGGAACACTATTATCCAATGGTGTGACCTTCACTCTTTTATTAGATATTTCAACATTAGGTAAATCACCTATAAGGGAGATTTTGTTTACCTCTTCGAGTCGTTATTTCAATAATGTTAGGCGACTGCCGATATATTGGCTGTAATCACAAGGGACAGAAAGTGGTAACTGATGATTCTGAATCAACTTCTTAAACTCCTTTTTAGGAATGAGGTAATCGTCAAAATTTTTGTATCGGCGAGAACCTTTTACCCAGATATCCCCTGAACGAAGTTCGCCTTTAAGTTCGTTAAGAGCGCAAAATTCATAGTACTGTCGATTTATTCCGGTGGGTGCAATAACCACTTTCCTCCAGCTTTCAGGAATAAAATCCAACGGTGCCATTGGTGGGACCTTTCGTAACTGTTTATGATACATTTCTCTGATGACTGTCAGAGCCTCGGCTAGTGACTGTGAAGATGGCGTGGCATTCAGTTCCAACGCAGACAACATTCTTGCAGCGTATTTACGTAACGTACTATATTTCTCAATAATAATATGCAGTGGATCAAAATTACTTTTTTTGATCAAAAAACGGGTTTCTTCTAGACTTGTAATAAATTCTTGCCATGGCATAACATGTTCAATAGCAGTCCACGGATCTGCTCCTGATTCACGGGCTTCAGCTAATGCTTGACCAACAGCAACATATTGGTACAGTTTAGACTGGATAAGTTTAGCTGTTTGCTGGAGTCGCTCCGCCTGAGTCCTTTTAGCCCGGCTGAATATACTGTTCAAGATACGATCATGCAAATCGATGATCTCATCTGTAAGTGTAGCTCTGGCTTCTTCAATCACACATATTAGAATAGCGTATCGTCTGCTTGATGAGAACTTAGTCAAATCTCGGCTGCTCATATTCCGACCCTAACGGGCCAGTTTCAGTAACCGATTCTGATGAACTAAACGTCCGATCCCTACCGGTAAGTCCATTGCCACTATCGTATTCAGGCGTTCAATGTGCTGTAGTACATTTTTTCCGTCAATTTTACCAGGAGGTTGAAGAATCCAAGCTAGACGTGAAAGATGATTATTTGATGCAATCAAAAGGATGTCTAGATTAACCTTATGCTCTGATATAAGTTGAGCATTCAGTTCCGAGAATACTATTTTATCACCAGCAGCCATGGCCTTTGAGCACGTTCGCTCCAGTACATCAATAGTGGGAATAATCACGCAATTCCGCTGCATATACTTTAGAAGTTCTTGTGCAAGAAGAATACCCTTGTCAGTTCGTTTTGCAAGTGGAATTAAATACGAAATGCAATCATTTTGAATCTGTTTTGTAAATTTTTTTAGTCCTAGATAGCGGTATAGTTCTATTAAATGTTCCATGCGAGTGGTGTCTCGTCCTGATGCGTAATTTTTCCAAAGTTCATTTGATAAATTAAGTCTGCTAGCGATATGCTTGAGTAAAAAATCGGAAAGTAGTAATTTTTTATCTGGTATCATCCCTATGTTCTTCAGGTAACAAAGCAAGACAGAAAAACCGAACCTATTGGCCGGCTTGCGGTACGTATTAATAAGCGCTAAATCCTGTTCGCTGAAATACGTCATGTGGATCAGCGTCAGTTCATCCTCAAGTAAAGCTAGTAATGATGCTCTTTCTGAATGGGAAAGAATTTGTCTCCTCGGTATATAGTTTACATTGATAATTATTTTGTAGATTAATTTTCGTTCAAATACTTATCGCATAAGGGTGCACCGCAATGAAATAGAAAAAATGTTATCCTATTCCATTAATGAAGTAACTTATATGCGATAGATTCAATGACATAACCTAAATACGATAAATTCATTAGAATATGTTCATAAGGGATTATTTAAGAGCTTCAACAGAAGATCAGTTTACCGATCGTGCAAAAAAAATGCTCGAACAGTTTGTTCATGAAAGGGGACATAAAATCGCTAGCTACTATCGGGAAAATATCAGTGGCACAAAACTGGAAAGACCAGAACTAGGACGATTACTCATGGATAGTCACCAAAATGATATTTTACTCGTAGAGCAGATAGACAGGCTGACACGGTTGAGCAACAGTGACTGGTAAACAATCAAAAAGAAAATTCAACACCGCGAACTGAAAATTGTGAGTCTGGACATACCAACTTCATGGCAGGCTTTATCTGATAAAGAACCATCACAAAATGATCCAGTAACACGTGCTGTGATTTTCGCCATCAATAATATGCTCATAGATCTAATGGCCGCAATGTCACATAAGGATTGGTTGAGCCGTAGACAACGGCAAAAACAGGGAATCGAAAGAGCCCATGCACAGGGTAAATATAGGGGAAAGCAGGCTGGTCATGAGCGACACAAGAAAGTGGTATACTATCGAAACGTTAAAAAATTAAGTATACATGAAACCGCACAAGCTACCGGGTACAGCGATTCGCAGGTATGTCGTATTCAACAATTGTACACTTTAATCAATTAAAAAAGTAATGCCAAGCACTTTTAGTAGATTGCTGAAAAATAGGAAAAGTAATATCGAAAAAGTGTTTCTAATCAGGTAAACTTATACAATAACCTGGAAGAAAAGGAAAACATCTTTAGTACAAAAAACAGCCTTAACGTACAATAATTTCCTATATCCAAGGAGACACCAAACAGACCGATCGTATTCTCGTATTGGATCAAGGCATGATGATTGAATAAGGTAGCCATCAAGAACTATTAGCGCACAAAGGAGTCTATGCTAAACTTTGTCATATACAAATGGGCGGCAAACAATAACCTATTTATCAAACATACCAACCAAGCGATAAAGGGCAAACTCTGCTTGTTTGACCTTAAAAGCATAGGCTATTAAATTGATTTTTGATTTTTGCATATCTTCTTCTGCTTCTTGCAATTCAAGTAGTTTTACTTGATCCAGTGCATAAGCTTCTTTAACAAAGGCTAACTTTTGATTGCTTACCTTCAATCGTTCTGACGCTATTTTATGTAACCCTAAGGCATGACGATAAAGCCATTTTTGATTCTTTACATGATCCTCTGCAGATAACTTTTCTTTACTTAATTTGAATTTTTCACTATTCAATGCAATCCTTGCTTTTTTAATTTCTGCAGGCATGCACAGCAAAGAACCTAGATCAATAGTTATCCAAATCTTCATGAACTGACTAGATGGACTATTACTCCATATCTTATCTTTTAAATTATAGGCATAGCCATTAGAGAAAAGGCCAGTTGATAGGCTTAAACAAGAAAGCAGATAGGCCTTAGCTCTAGTTAGCTCAGTTGATGCTATGGCTACTTTTTTTTCTTGTATGGCAGCTTCCAGATTCACTACTTTTCTTTTGGTAACAGAGCTGATGTCCCATATAGGTTCAACAGGAATATTGGATGCTACGAGTGTTTCTTCACTTAGTGGCTTGCCTAACATTAGGTTTAGATTGCGCCGTTTTTCTTTAAGGGTTTGTTGCTGCTCTAATAAAGACAAATTGGCCTCTTTTAGGGCTAGATCAGCGTTTAGATAATTGATCTTAGGAACAAAACCTAGTTTAAACTTTTTCTCTTCTATTTCTAACCTAGATGCTGAAATCTTAACAAAGGTATTAGACAACTCCCATTTCTTTTGAGCGAGTGCGAGTTCATAATAGCTGGTAACTACTTTCTGTAACTCATTTGCTATTGCTTTTGTCGCAATTAAGTTATTTAAAAGGTTATGCTGACCATTAATTTTAGTATGGAAGATTTTGTCAGAAATGGATTGTAGGTCCCATGTTAAAGTAAAAATGGGTTCTGACCGAAAATAAAAGGTATTACCACGTTTTTCCCATTTGTTTTCCTGTGCAGCTATAAAGGTAGCTTTGGGAAGCCATATATGTAGGGTAGAAAGTTTACTTGATAATAAAGCTTTTTTTTCTAGTATTTCTGGAAATCAGAATGTCAAAATTACTTTTTAAAGCAATGGATATCACTTCCTCAAAACTTATAGGCTCAGCTTTAGCTTCTGCTAGGTTATGGGATAAAAGAACAATGGTATAGATTACACTCAAGGATAAAAGCCTTTTTTTGACTGCAAACATCTTTAGTGAAATTTATATATAACCTTGATAATCAATACATTAAAGTTATAGAAACACTATACTTTACGCTGAAAAGTAAATACTTAATCAAGCAAAGCTACTGGGACATTTTTTCTAAAAAGTCAGTATACTTTAATTTCTTATTCTAGTTTTACGCCATAGGCATTGGTTCAAGGCCTTTATCTAGTATCAATATGGTAATATGAAGACAATATTACACCATCATATACCTCAATACTGCTAATGTTAGTAACAATTTGTTAGAAGTTACCGCACTTTCTATATGGGTTGTCATGGTCTATACTATTTTGGACAAGTGAATCGTTTATATTGTAGATATTGCTCATGTCTAAAGTGGTACCAGCCAGCTGGCCAGGTTTTATACTACACATTTCTTGTTTTAAAAGACTGATATCAGCTTTTTGAGTAGCATCAGCCAGTACTTTTTGCTCTTTTGGTTGCACTTCCTGTTGCAGAAGCTGTTTTTTAAACTTAGGCGACTCTTCGCTTACTTCAGCTAAAATGGTTGCTAGTTCTTCTTTAGCTAACTCTTTACGGACTGCATCTATGGCTTGCGTATCTGGCTTAGCATTTCCAGGAATAGTAGATGGGTCTATCTCATAAGCTTGGTCATATTCTTCAGCCCTATCCGTAGATCCATACACTGATTCAAGTGCTTTTATACTAGATAGTATATTTATTCCTTTTTTATCTATTGCTGGATCATAGGACGGCGCTTTACCAGCCTTTGGACGGTATCCTGTCCATTTTCTAGCCAACAGTGTACCACAGGTAATTAGACCATCCATATCGGTGTTGTTAAGCCATTTATCCACCATTTCCAATACGGTTGGTCCAGTTGTTATTGGCCGAGAAGATGATGATTGATATATCAGGAACTCTGGCTGCGCATAATGTGATGTGGTAAACTTATTATCGATAATTGAGTTGGTTTTTGCCTCTTCATAAGATGCTTTCTGATCAAGCAACAATTCTGGTTGTGCATAATGTGGTGGAGTATGTTGATTATTTACCTCATCAGTTAAATCTGGTATCAATCTAGTAGCTAAGAAAGATGAAACTGTTGCTCCTACTTTTTTAACCAAACTTATAGGCCAAGATTGTAACTTGCTACTTCCCGAAGATGCTACACCAAAATTATTGCTTGAAAAGTCAAGTTTTTCTAGGTTCTCTTTGTCAGGAATTATTAACTCTGTTATAGATGTAACGTAAGGTAACGAGTTGTCTACTAATAATTTACTTTCACTTTGAATATTTTTGGTTAATTTATTTTGATAGTTCTCTACATAATCTAATGATCTTTTTCTTCGGCCACCTAATCTGTTTTTTCCACCAGCAGGCTGGCTCTCAGGTTGCTCACTACCTTTACGCTTTTTACCTAAAGTTAGGGTATCTATACCTTCTATAGCAGCAGCGGAAAGATCGAGATCAGGTATATTATCTATACCATCATTAGCCACTGGGCTAAGTTTTGCAGAAGTATGGTGAATGTTTTGAACATCATGTACTTTGAATTTAATAGTACCTGTATCTGTTTTACAAGTTTTACAAAAAACAGCTACAATAGGCGTGAATGCGAAAAGATCAGTAACAGATTTTAAATTAGATCCATATTTTTTTACTTGTAGATTGCCTTCCTTAAGGTCTATCTCACCATCTCCCTTAGAGTATTTAAGTTCCATTAGAATAATACCTTCTTCATGTACTTGTTGACCAGGTCTTTCTTGTAAGATCGATATTATAAGATCACTTCTACCATCTTTGGAAAGATTGGCTTCTGGAAATACTTTAATGATTGTTCCTTTTTTTTCCTTAGAAACTTTCTTAGCAAGATCTACAAATAATCCTTGTAAAACAGCTTGAAAATCACTCTCACTATTAATAGTGTCTTTTATAGATTTTAGAGATTCTGATAGACTACCAATTATTTTTTCTGTATTAGTAAAAAATTCCATCATATCTATAGAAGACAGCTTTTGATATTGAACTCTTTCTAGATTGGCGCCACCATTCTTTACTTCTATACTTTGAAAGTAAAACTCCCCTGCATTACTATTCTGACTAGTTTTTCTTTTTTGTTTATTCGGATCCCAACCATCCTTTGACTTAGGATTTACTTTTATATCAACTCTAATGAGATTAGTAATTTTGTGACCACCTTCTAACGTAGGCAACTTAGCTTTATCATCAATATTAACATCTTCAAATTTATACTTATCGTTATTTATTCTTTTACTACTTTCAACTAAATTTAACATTATCCACTTGTCTTCTTCTTTAAAAACAAATGTACTTAATTCCCCATTTCTTCGAACATAAATTTCTCTACCCTTCTTTGATAGAATTTCTCCTAAAATTAAGTGGCTAAGATAATGGTCATTGCCTTTAATTGCTAAAGGCGAAATAGAGTAGTATAAATGCTTTAGTTCTGGTTCTAGCTCTGATTTAATATTATTGTTATCTTTTTCTGCTATCAATTGCTGAATAAATCCTTTAGATCGTGGTATATCTTCTGTCTTTATATCAATAGCTTCACTCGC
Organism: Candidatus Cardinium sp. TP; assembly: GCF_025215055.1. GTDB lineage: Bacteria > Bacteroidota > Bacteroidia > Cytophagales > Amoebophilaceae > Cardinium. The sequence continues at coordinate 16,181 of NZ_JANAVR010000013.1, read as the reverse complement.
TTTAATACCAGGTTCAAGATTAGAATTAATACCAACAACTATAGCCTTTTCGGCTATAGTTCTCATACTAAGATTATAGAGATAACCAGTACCGGTTGTCTGATCAGTTGCACCACCAGATGAAGTACGATCTGCTTTAAGTTCAATGATTATTGGAACAGCACGCCAATTTTTATTACCATCTGGTCCATTACGAGAAAGAAGTATTAAGTCAGCATAACCTCTTCCAGCAATACGTTCTACATAAACATCTAGATTATAACGGTATTTAAAGTTTAAAGACAAAGCTCCATAGAAAAAACCATGAAATCCGGATTCTGATTCCAAATCAAATCCAAATTTTTTTGCATTTTCATTGTATATTTTTAATAGCTCATTAGAAAATTTTTCGATTCCTGCTTTAACCTCATCGATTTTATTGTTAAAAATTTTATTTAGTGATTTATCTAAACCTCTTCTTTCATTTTCAGATTCTATTTTTTTAAAATTGTGCTGATTTATAGTTGGTCTTATTTTATTTCTTATAGTATCTAGATCCGCATCACTGAGTTCTGGTTTAGACCCTGATACTCTTTTTGCTACTTCTTCCAAACCTAGGCTCAATAAATAGCTTTCTAACTGATTTTTATGTTTCCTAGGTGTGCCTGAGTTTTTAGAAGCTAAACTTTGCGCAAAGTTTTTTATAGTTTCTGACACTCTCTCCTGGTATCTAGCTTCATCATTTTCTTGCAACTTTTTTACAGAGAGTAAGCGATCTTTGTTTATATAAAATATATATTCTTTTATTTTAGCTGGGTTTTTAAGTTTTAACTCAGATAATATTTCATCTAGTTCAGCATTATTATACCTACTATTTAGGTCAAGTTGATTTTTAACACTTTCAAACGCTCCATCTGGAATTCTCTCTAATTTTCCATTTTTATCTTTGTAGGATTTTGGCTCTATAACAAAAGTTTTTAATATTAAATTCTGGCCATCTTTAAAGCATATTTTTAAGATTCCTGCAGTGCTCGTCTTATCAGAATCATATTCTCCTGCTGTATTTGGAATTGAGCACTTCACTTTTGCAATTTTAGCATAAACATCCTTTTTACTGACAGTAGTAGGTAATGTCAAAATTGATCCTAAAATAAGATTAGGAAAAAAATCTGGTTTAGTAGAAGCAAGAACATTTGGAGTTTTGGCCAAAAATAAGCTAAGATTCTCTGCAAAACCTTTAGGGGAACTCGGATCAAATAAATGAGAATCTTTATCGACTGGTGGTCCAATGGGTACAAAACGATCAACTTGTAGCGTTTCCAGGTCATCGCTGTCTAGAAACTGTTCAACTAACTCACGCTTAGCTTGATTTTCTAAGTGTTCATTATCCGTAGGAACAAAACAACTACTACTTCCTGACGATCTTTTTCTTCTTTTGCTTCCTTTCGTACAGGTCAGAAATTCTACTTCTCGATCAAGGAATATTTCCTGCTGTTTTTTAGATACTTCTGTAACTTCTTCTCTCCACTTAGTTAATCCTGAATCTTCTTGGATTTTTAGTTTTATCTCATCTAGTATCAGTCGTTGGAACTCTTGTGGCGGGCGATTCTCTCCGCTTTTCCATTTTCCTAAGCCTTCTTTAAAAAAGTTTTCAACCTGATTCCTTACAGAAGGAGATTGATCACCTAACTTGGACACCCATAGTGTACTTGCAGAAAATGCTTGCTCTACTAAATTCTGGTATTTTCCTGCTATACGAGACACTTGCATAAAGTCTAGCATACGACTAACCTTTCTTGACCAATTGGTTCCTTGTTTTTGGGGAAGCTGCACTAAGGTATTGGATGGCTGCTTAGCTTTAGAGCTACGTATATATTTTAATGTCTTAGTTATATCCTTGCCAAGGAATACTCCATTTAGCACTCCTTCATAGGTAGAAAAGACAGCCAAGTTCCATTTAGTAATATCAAAATCTCGATTGGCTGCGCTACCCATATAGTAGGCCATCACTACACTAGTTGTTGTTTTATATAATGGATGCTTAGAATCTTTTAGAATTGCTTTTAACTTTAAGTTATTTTGACCTGAAAATAAATATTTCTTAGGATTTTTAGTTAATCTACCAGCACCGCGCCCCATTTCCATAATATTTTGTGGCCATCCCATTCCAATATCAAACCCATCTACTAACGCAGACCAGGTCGCTGGATTAGTCCAATCCCATTCCCAAAAGGCAAAATTTCCATTATTAGTAGCCCCAGAACGAAGATATGCTACACTACTAGCACCTGTATAACTTACAGTTAAGAATATGCCTTTTACAGCACGTTGACCAATGCCTATAGCTTTTAACGCCTTAAAGTTACCAAGGAAAATAATCGCCTTACCAGTATTGGCAAAGTTATGTACTATAGCTATCCCACCAGCTATGCCAGCTCCAGTCGAAGCTCCTTGAAACAAAGAATTCCAAGTATCTAGTCGATCCCATTTCCATTGAGAAGGATCCAAGCCTTGGCTAGCAGCAGTGTTTAAATAAGCGACACCAGCTGTCAATACAAGAGTACCACGTATCCCTATAGCTGCAACTGAAGCTGCAGCCCCTATTGGTAATAAACCACCAGTTATTCCTCCTCCTACTATACCTAACCATGTACCAGGATCTTTAAAATCCCAATCTACTGGATTTAAACGGTTATTAGCTGCTGCTCCGCCTAACCAAGCACTTCCTATGGCACCTAGTATTGTAAAAGTTAAAAGAAAAGCGAATTCTCCATCAGGATCTACTACAGAAACCGGTGAATTTCCAGCATATTTGTAGGGGCTAAAATATTGAGCTTTTGGATCTGGTTGGTAAAAACGACCAATACTAGGATCATAGAACCTAGCATGATAATTATAGAGACCAGTTTCTTCATCCCATTCCTGGCCTGTATAACGGTACATAATATGCGCTTGTGGGTCATTACCGTAAGAACGCATAAGCCCACCATATGGTAAATAATCATAAGCTGCTACTACTATACCTTCTTTGATTACCAATCGGACTGAACCAGCGTGATCCGTAGTAACGCTATAAAAGTTATTATTACGGATAAATCCTAAGAGACCTCTAGGCCCATATAAATAAGTTGTAATAATCTTTTGAGTTGAGCCGTCTAAATATTTAGTTTGTCGGTCTATAAGCACTCTTCCTTTCTCATCACGTAGGTAGTGGTTCTCATGACTAATTTTACCTTCAGCATCAAATACCCGTTTTAACACCCTTTCACCTTGTGCATCGTAGTAAAAATGTAAAGTACGATCATCTGTAAGATGAATGCGGGTAGTACGCTGAGAAACTGGATGGTACTCAATATGTTTAATGTTTTTATGTAAAGATTGAATTATATTACCATGATAATCATGATTTATAGAAAAAAATTTATCTAATTTTAATTGAGTGGACCAAATCGCATTACCTTGTCCATCATGTTTTATAGCAAGAACTTGCTTTCTCTCTAATTCAATAGGCCAATTTGATTTCACATTTTGGATTTTATTAGTACCATTATAGTAAGCTAGCTCATAACGATCAAATCCTGTATAAAAAAGATGGTGATTACCATTAGCATCAATCTTATAAGATTCCACATCAAAAGCAGTTTGGCCTAATGCATATGTAAAGTGCCGTGATAACGTTTGTACAATCTTTGGTATAAAAGCAGTGTATTGATGTAAGGTAGTAGTAAAGTTGCTGTTTAAGGGGCGAGCAAAATTTATACGCTGTGTTGGTAGATAACCCTTATCAAGCAACATTTGACCAATCTGGCTTGCTATTTTTTTTTGCCAATTATAAATAAGCCTAGTGGATGTTATATCAAGATTTTGCCAATGTAAAAAAGCCGCTTCAAAATCAGCTAGTGATAATCTTCTTTGCTGACTAATCGCTGATATAATTAATCGTTCAATTGGTTCAACATAAAGTGTATAGTCATCTTTCAAAGCTGCTAGATCAGCATATAGTTCTGTATTTCGAAAGAATGACTCGCCACGTTTACCCACTGCGGCCGATAGATCATTGCGTTGTTGATCACGAATTATGTAACCAGCATTCGTTAGTAGTTGCCAAATATGCTGAGATTGTTGCTTGGTTAAGCCTGGAATCTCTTTAGCAAATGAGTCTGGTTGTAAAGGATTAGCAACATTTTCAGTTTCATCGGTAAAATACTTAGCCTTAATCAATTCTTGATGATTGCCATAAGCATAACGGTGACCATAATAAGTTGGCTTCTGCTTTTCAGCTACTAGTTTGGCCATATGACGACCAGTTTCTCCACCACATACCAATGGTAAAGCTGTTTCTGCATCACGGATATATAACTTAATAGGTTGGCCGCTATCAGTGAGGTAACCAGTACGTTTTAAAGCTTTAACGCACACTGCTGAGTAATTACCTCCTAGATCATTTTCTCGCACTTGAAACCATCTTCCGTCAGCATTTACTGGCCAACTAGCATTAAAGGTTGCTTGCATGACCATGCCATCACCATATCCAGCTTGGCCGTAGCCTTTATTTGTATAAGCAATGTCTTCAGAAAGAAAAGGATCTGATATCTGTTCAAGAAATCCAGGCGAATTATATTTATAATTACGAATAAAGCTATGTGGCATATTGGGTTGATAGTGCTCACTGGCCAATTGACCAGTAGCATGGTAGGTAAAGCTAGCATAATGCGTTGGGTTATTAGAGGTACCTAACCCAACCAACTGACCTAATCTATTATAGCTGTGTACTACATGCAATGGTTGATCATCAATGGTTATGGGGTATATCAACTTCTGTAGCTTACCATGTACATATTGTTTTTCAACGTGAGTAAGTGGATCAGATTCAGTTTGTTCTAATATAGCTTTTTTGTAAATTACTTGCTGCTGGGCATCAAAGCGTAACTTTTCAACTATTACTTGGCCATCATTATGGGTAATGTACTGCTTCATACGTCCACGTAATAGTGGATCAAAATGACCATTAGCATAGTCAAATTTCTGGTATTCTTGGGCATAAGGTAAATATCTACTTTCTAAATGCCCACGCAAAGCTGTAAGGGATAATGGGCGGCTTATATGTCCAGTGCTCATCAACTGGTTATTGCCATCATAGTTAAAATAAACGATCCTTTGAGATTGGTTGGTCGCATCCAAAGAAACCATAAAACGCTTTTGACCTGCAGCATTATATAAGTATTCCGTTGTGCCACTGTCGGGCGTAATCTTGCGTATTAAATGACCATATCTATCATAAACAAACCGTGTTGCTAACGCTTCTTGCCATTGTTTTTCTTTAGGAGAGAGACGATCCTCACCAAATTGCCAAGCTGTTAACCTACTAGCAGTATCTACTTTTTCATGATATAGTGGTGGTAAGATTTTTATTAAGCGATTTTCTCTATCATATTCATAAGTACTTAATAAATGGTTATAGCTTGGTACGCGTACATAGTTAGCTACCTGATTATTGCTCTGATCAAAAACCGCAATTCTTAAACTACCACTTGGTGTATGCTCTACTTTTTGACGGTAACCTTGATTCGTTGGAAATAGATTATCAAGAAAAGCTAAATCCGAATGCTGACTTATTTTAGTTGCATAACGTCCGGTAATTGAAAAGTATGGACCAGGTAAACCTAAACTTTTTTCTTGATCCAATGGATTAGGTGCGTACTCAGTACGTGTATAAGCCACCCCTTGGTCTGCAGGATTTAACCGATTAACTGCTCCTTGCAGGATGCCAGTATTCCAAATAGATTGTGGATAAGCAGGATTTTTATTGCTAACAAAATCTGGTCTGTAAGCTAGAAGCGATTGACCTGCATTACGTTTTACCCGTGTTGTTTTGGTAGTAATGGCTTCACGCCCTAACGCATCATACAATAGCTCATTTACTTGAGCGGTCCTAGCATCTTCTAACTGAATCACCTGCGTTTTTTCACTAAATGCATTATAGTATTTTACCGTTACCTGAGGACGATTCATTATTAAGCAATCTTCAACTAAAACTTTACCTTCTGCTTCTAATGCAAAAGAAGACCATGGAGTTAACGAATCAGGAGACAATGCCCTGGATATTGGCAGTGCTTGATCTACCAATAATACACCATCCAACCATAGCCATAGGTAATTTTGTTCAAGCATAACGATTAATTCGCCGGCTGATGGCAATGGAGTAATAGATTGACCATTTGGTAAATCTACATTAGTAGCATGATCTGATTGCCGAGTGAACTTTAAGTTACCCATTCCTTTCCAGTTTAGCGATAAAGCAGATGGTGACTCCTGCAGGGCAAAGTAGCATCGAATGGCAGCACTCTTACCATCAAATAAATGTACTCTTGCCTCCATTCGGTGTTTCCCTGACTGTTTATGCCATAATTGACCTAGAGCAACCTGCCAGGCAGCTGGATGATCTAGTTGCCATCGGTTATGCCAAGCACTTGTATCAAAATTTTCATAGGATCCATATGCTGGTTCAAATGTTATAGCATTAGGTTTAGCATCAATCATGCTTCCTTGTGGAGCGGGTACTAGTTTACCTGTTCTACTAGATGTAGAAAACTGTTGCAATTGGCCTTCTTCATCTATACTGGCGATTTCTTGTTGTAAGCGGTTATAAATGGTTCTAGTGACCAAACCATTGGCTTGAATAATTGCTGTGGGCCTGCCAATTAATGGATGGTATATGGCTGCTTGAAAGTCGTGCGTCAGGGGTGTGAAACGAATATGATCAAGGTCCACTATCTGACCAGCAGGAGACTCTACTCGTAAAGTAATCTGAAAACTAGCATCCTCAGGTGAGGGTAGTACACTGTTACTTGCTGTGGTGGCATTATAATTAACATAGTCTCGATAAACCTGTCTGAATACTTGAAAATTAAGCGGTAGCTCAAGGTAAGACCAATCGCCTAATTGATGCTTAACTTGCGCTTGTAAGCCAATAATTTTTTGCCCATTACTGGTATGTATAATAGCTTTGAGATAGGGTACTGCTGTATGTAACGCTAGTGCAGTACTACAGCGTATCCAACAAGCGGCTAGATAAGTAGTTTCTTGATCGCGTGGTTGAAACAACCCTTCTAAAAAAGAAGGATGATCTGTAGTAGTGCTTTTGAGTTGTAAGTAATGTTCTCCCGTAAAGGAAAATTTGCCTTTGATGATTTGGGCTTGGCTGGTTCGCCAAGTCTTTGCTGTGGTATTAGCAACTGGAGCACCAATCTGGTTATTTTCATATGGTTCAAATCCATAGTAAGCTACCATTTCGTCAGCCAAGCTGTATGGCGAGCAATCACTAATTAGCCATTTCCCACTACGGTCTAATAATAGCATTGGGTTAGGCACGGAAACAGTTGTATTAGTGGACTGTTCAGTAGATGCTTCTTCGGGTGGCCCTAAAACCTGCCTACCATTCGCATTAAACCAACGTTCGGTTTCCGTAACATTACCTCTATGATAAGATCTCGTTGCTTCATGCCAACCATATGCGGTCTTGTTATCCCCTGGAATGATGGTTACTGTCTCAGAATAGGTTAGAGATTCTTGTTCAGCATTAAAAGAACGTTCATAAGCTGTTATTCGCTGTGTATCACTAGCAGTTAATGTGACTCGGTTTACAAATGATTGTTCCTTAGGTGGAAGCAAAGTAGATACAGCGCGCACTCGACATTCCTGGGGTTCAGCATGTACCATGGTAGTTGGCGAAGCATTGGCTACTGTTATTAAATTTTGCAAGTCACTTCCTGGTAGTAATTGTTCATTATCAAATATATAAAGCTGACCTAGCGTCTGTTCATCCTTAAAAGTTAATACCTTAACTAGGTTTGGCTTTGGATGGTAGGCTATATAGGCTGGATATTGGTTAATGATTTGGCCTGGTGCATGTAGTGATAGCTCCCTAAGTGGCTGGTCTTGTTTGTTTTGGTTGCTGCCTTGCTTATATAGTTTAAACAGCGATTTATCATCATTAGCTGGTTCTAAAATAAAGTGCTTACCTAGGGGAGTTGTTTGAACGGTAGGTAATGACTCTTTTTCCCATCCAGTTCCGGTAATACGTAGCAACGTGTCGTTACCAATATAGGCACCTTGTTGACTGATTTGAGCGGTATATAGATGCAGGTCTAAGAAAAAAGATTTCTTAAAGTATGAATTTTGTGAATCTTGATTAGCTTGTTTTTTTAACTCTTCTATTTGATCTTCTTTTAAATTTCTATTTTTGATATCCTCAATAACTTTCCCAGAAACATTTTTAACTCTTACTCTAAAAAGCCCTTCTTCTTTAATATAACCTAGGTGGTAAACGATATTTCCATCTTGACTTTTAGATTCATGACTAATTTGGTAGATATTTTCTCGTGCTATATTAAATGATTGTTTTTTAGCAATATTATATTGTGAATCTAGTAAAAACAGCTGTATATGAGAGGAAAGCAGACCATTATTTTCCTGTAGAGTATTAAATAGAACAAAATTGTTTAGAATTTGCAGACTATTTTGCTTTAATGCTGTTACAATTTGTTGTCTAGCTTCCGTCTCTAAATCAAATAGCTCTAAAATCTGACTTATACTATTTGATTTAAAGTCTATAAATTGTTTTTTCCATCCAGTTTGCACATCATAGCGAAATAACCATAATTCATGGTTATCATAACCAACTGTTAGTCTATTATGTAAAGCAAGTGCTGTAATAGGCCGAGACAAGGTAAGGGTTTGCTCATTCCAATCAGATTGATTATCCAAACGCTTAAATAACATAAGATTATTTTCGTCAGGCTCTGCAGCAGCAATGAATGTTTCACTAAAGCGTATTAAAGCTTGTTTACCAAATCTATAGATCGTAGGATCCGTAGACCAAGTTTGTTTATGGCGATTATATATATATAGTGCTCGTTTTTGATCACTTTCTATAAATACTATAAATGAATTTTGATAAGCTTGTACAACATAGTCCTTGATTTCGGATTCAGCTGATGGGCATGACAATTCTGTGTTAACTGAACAATCTATAATAGTCTGGTTCATTGCTCGATTCATGATGCGCAAGATCACTTTTCCAGCCGTTGGATTAAGATCTCGGTAAGCCATAACAGCGTAATCGGATCCATAAGCTACCTTAGCTTTTTCTCGAGTGGGGTAATTATGTACAATCGTAGGTGCTGGCAGGTTAAGATGTTGATAATTAAAATGAAGGATTGATCCTTTTGGTTGTAATGAGCAACTTTCCAAAACCTGTTTGTCCAATACAGTTTGATAACTAAACTGCAGCACCGATTCAGTATGTGATAATAATTGTTGTTGTATTGCGGTTAGTAACCGCTTATCATTATTTACTTGATAGACAAATTTTAGTGCTTGGCTATAGGCGGCAGTAGTAAGGCTATACCCTTGTAAGTAATGGGACTGAGCAAGTGGTGTTGGAAAGATAATGTTGCCCTCTTTATCTACAGGATTAGGAGCGGTATATTCACTACGCTCTTTAGGAGCGTAGTCCAAATTAAGCCTCATATATTGACTATCGCTGATGGTTTTTAGTCGTAGTGCAGCATCATATGTTTTACCATCCGCTATAGTAGCGATATCTTTTTCGTAATGATAATATAGCGTTCTTTGGGTATCCTTATCAAGACGCATATTTAAATACCAGGCAGTTATTAATGGCTGTTGTTGTGCCTTATCACGACCAATACCACGCCAATTAGGCCAAGCTAAGCTCCATTGCAGCGCATCTTGCGCCGCATTATGATTAGCTTTACCATAAGTAGTTTGTTCTGCCGTACCTTCGATCATCCAACATTGTGCTGACTGGCGATACGAAATGGTTACTTGCACGCCTTCAGCTGCTTCAGCTAATTGAAAGCGTTGCACGCCTCTTTCATCTGCTATAAATTTCAGACGTTGTGGGCGACCTTGTGCTATTAAGTAGTAACGTGCATCTTCAGGGCAAATACTGCCTTGGTAGTCAACAAAGATATAATCCTGTGCCAGAGGTAATGACCATCCTATTCCAAGTAAATCAGATACTACAGCTGCGCTATTATAGAAAAGGCCTAATTGTAGTCTCCACCCAGTTAAAGCAAAGATATCTATTAAAGGTACATGCATACGTACTTGACCACTAGCTGGGTCCACTGCTTCCTTAAGGAAGCTATCATCCCACTGTTCAACCCAGCGTAAAGTAGGCTTTTCAGGAAGGTGCGTACGGATAATTTGTTGTGGAACTAAGACATTCCTATAGCTAGAAGGATGGGCAGTAGTACTTGCTGATGTGGTACTAATTGGTGGTACAGTAGTAGTAAGGGGAGGCACCGGAACTGGTATTACCTTGGCCCATTCTATATTACCTTCTGTATCTTGCGTAAATATTGATGGCTGGACTATTGCAGGTGGTACAGGTGGCAAGGTCCCTACTACAGTAGCATAACGTTGTGCTCCAGATAATTGTTCAGGGTCTAGCAAGATTTTCCAGCTATTAGTGGTAGAATCAAAACTTAACGCCGTTATTCCCTGCGGTCCAGTAAAGAGTAAATCATCACGAGCATCATTATTGATGTCAAATAATCGAACGGAATTACTATAGTGGGGTTCCCAACCATACGGCTGTGTAAACCCAGTATGACGATGTAGGAATGTATAATCTTTCTGACTATTGTTATATTGATAGGTATACAGTCCACTATTATTCAAGTGCAGAATATCTTGATATATTTGATGCGTTAAGTCACCAAAAAATAGATGGTCTTGTGCCGGTCTACCTAATGCAGATTTTGTTACTTTCCCAGTACTAATGACTTTCTCTAATAAATAATCGGCGTTAAATTGATAAAATTCTAATCCGTTAGTAGTACGTAGTCCAATTGTTGCTGGATCATTATGATGTAGTTTGGTTATAAAAAAGTCAGTTTCAGCAGCACTCCATATCGGAAAAGAGACATTAATCTTTAAAGTAGATAGAGGAGGTTTATTATACCTCAATGTCGATGCATAAAATTTTATCTTTCTATTGACATCACGAGTCATCACTCCTACATAGCTCGTATTAGCATAAAAATGGCCCCATAATAAGTCGCCACTGAAAAATTCATTAAATTTTATATCTTCTCCTAGTAACTTTAAGCCTGGTTTAACTGGGTCTAATTGGTAAAACTGTATACCATTTGGATGACGCAATAGTACTATATTCTCATTGGGAATCAACTTGTCAGCTACTAGCCACGGGTAACGATCTAGTGGATAGTTACCCTCCTGACCAAAAACTGGCTCACTCCAATCATAATGCCATGCTTGGGTCGACGATACATATTTGTAGCCAATTAACTGACGCCCTTGACGAATGCATACTATTATACTGTCACTGTTTAGTCGGATAGAAGAGATGTCTTCTATCCGTTCTCGATTAGCATTACTCAATTTTTGAGTTGATAAAGTAAACCGATTCATAATCTTACGATTTAGTAGGTTAACTGCCTGCCTAGTATTTAGTTTCTTATTTCAACTAGCTCTAAAAGTGAATCTGGTCTCCAGAAAAGCACTCTACGCCTTTATGAGTTACAGTTTTTATAAACTTCTAGAAGCATATAAATATTTATGAAACTATGTTTTGTTATTCTAAAACATGCAAGATTATTTTTTTTAGGCTCAGGTTTCTATTATCCATTATTAATTTCATTTCCTGACCTACACGTTGATTCAATATTATTTTGTAACAAATAAATGGGTATAGAGATATCTAATAACATTATTCCAGGAAATATTTCTCGTTTATAAAGTACATGATCCTCCGCATCGCCATGTGCCACAACATTCATGCTTAGCACTACATTTTACCCATTCTTTATCAGGATCTATTGTATAACACCATTCACCTCCGTAATAACTGGCTCCACAGTATGCCCAACAAGAACCTTTGTGGCAACCATAATTCGCATTATTTGAACTTGAAATTGGACAAACTTTTCCAGTTGAAGTTAAACGCTGATTACCTGAACAATCTATGGACCATTTACGTTCTTTTTTTACTGAATCAGGAACTGATGATGATTGCCATAAAAGCACATAACGTCTCTTATTAGGGTCAGCGAAAGGATCAAGTTTAGCATTATCAGCATATAAATAGCCGTTAGAAGCGACATTCAATATTAAATACTTATTATCATCTGTAGGTATAAGTCTCCACTTATTGCTATCTCCAAAGCTCAAAGAAGCATCAGAGGCATCTACAAAACTCCTTGTTTTGTCAATTCCCATACTATAAGGAATAAAAGAAGGATTACCAGCTGACTGATGCAAATACCTGCTCATAGCAGTATTTCTCATTGTAAAATATTTACCATTGTTATACATACGCAATTCCCAATACGAATAACCATCAAAACCTCCCGGTACCCAAGTAAATGGCAAACCAGCACAGCCAGTACAATACGAAGCATACAAATATTCTAAATAAGCATTGTTCTGTATAACACAACTACTTCTACTACTCCAAATCAAGCCTCTTACTGAACTAGGTAAACTTTCTTTTAAGTCTTCATATGCTTTTTTATAGTATTGACGATCACCTGAAACATACACAGAATTGGAATCATTATTTACAAAATCTAACTCCTGTTTGATTTTATCAGCTACCATCAGTAGCTGATAGCTATGCAAATGACCACTTTTTCCCATCTGATTCAACAAGGCAGTAAGAGACCTAGCAGTCTGATTAATGTAAGGTAACCCTCTGATAAATTTTAATATTCTCTCTGCATTGTATAATTTATTTGCATAAGCTTTTTCTATAATCCGAGACCAACGATCATCAAAAAATTGGCCATAACCTTCCTTGAGGCGTTCAATAAATTGCTCATAATCATTATTGGACACTTTATATGCCCATGCATCGATGATTGTTGCAACATATTTTTCTAAATTGTTATATAGATCAGAAGACTTCATACAGCCTTTAACTGCATCAGAAACAATCAACACTTTTGGGCTCGTTAAGTGATTCTGCTTATTCATCTCATCAAATAAAGCTGGATAAGCTATCCTATCTTGATTACAACTAGGAAGCTTTTTTACAAAATTTACTATATTCTCTATACGCTCTAACTTATACACTTTCTTTATAATAGAACGTATAATCACATCCTCTAAAACTTCGAACTCATCTCTTAATTGTTTAAATTTATCTACAGCGCCTTGAATATTTCCATCAGTGATTCTGTAAGCACAAACTTCTGGTCCATACCCCCTTATGGTTTTTAGATACAAATTTGCTTGCTTTTGCAATTTTTGCATCTTTGTTTCAAGATCGGCTATATCTCGATTATATTTTCCTGAGAGAGATTTTATTTTATCATTAAGTAACCTAGTAGATTTTTCCTTATAATCATTCAATTTATTTTCCCACATAGTAGCTTCATCTACTGCAATGCTATTTCTAGTGGCTTCAAACCCATTTTTTAAATGATTATAACCGCATAGTACTAATTTTACTAAATCCTCACACATATCTGAGCTATAATTAAGGGGACAATTATTACTACCAGCTTGATTAGTTCCATTTAATGTAGTTTGCAGTTCATTTCTAAAATTAATTAGTACAACTTGTTCTATTTCACACATAGGGGAGTCATCTACAGGTAGATTCCTAACTACACGCGGTAACGCAGTTTGATCAGATCTTTCTTCTAAAGGTTTATTGTTATCCTGATTTGTACTAAAATTTTTTAAAAGTTTGTGTAGATCAGTGCTAATTATATCAAATTGGTGTAATATTTCTTGGCGCAATGCTTCACTAATGCCTACATGCTGATCATGCTGATCAACCTCAGAAATAGCAGTAGCATTTATTGGAAGCACAGCTACTTTATCGTCAAGCCCATAACCATCAATGGTTGTTTTTGCTTCAATAGATTTATTTAGAGGCACTAAAGTACCTAACTCAGCGTTAGGGTTATTAACATAGTCCTGATTTAAACGTAATAGATTTGTATTAAGTGCAAGAAATGTTTGATTAATGTCCAGCATAGGCATCATGGAAGACCTATCAGTAAAGTTGTCTTCTGGCACAAAACCCTCTTGTGTCGCATTATTCGATGCCTGAACAGCTGCCACTTGAGTAGCTAAGCCTAATGTCACCAGTTTTCCTGAATTGTCCCATAAAAACTTTCCAAAATTATATAAAGCCCCTTGCCAAGTTAAACTACTCTGCTTATTGTCATTTGTTGGCAAATTAGTTGGTAAAGATGAAGCAGTTGTTTGTTTTTTCAATACTGATGGAGGCGGTAATATCGATTGTGTATTGTAACATTGTTCTAGCCAACCCTTCTGTATAGCATATGCTTTATGCTTCATTAAAGGTTTATAATAATTCAATGTTTTATTTATAGCGCCTGCTGTCAACATTTTTTCCGATGATTCATTAAATGAAAATAACACATCACCCTGAAAACACTCTGCTACAAATTCCGGTTGCTTTTTTAATTCTGAGTGAAATGAAGATTTGACTTTTTCAATAAGCGTTCTGTAATGATTGTTATCGCAAGAAGTTTCTTTTAAACGATCCAAACCTTCTTCGTAACACGATGGGGAAAGCATATACTTACCTACAAGCCCTTGTAATTGAATCAATTGTTCCTCTAATGAAAACTTACCTTTTGGTAAGCCAGCAGCTATCTGTTCTTTCAGCTTGTCTACGCATGCAGAACTAACATCCTTTATTTCTTGTAAACCACCAGATCGTTGTGGTTGTAATTCAGACAACAATTGTTCTTGTAATACCTCTATTTGCTCATTAAATATGCCCTCCCATAGAGATTTATCGAAACAATTAACCTGAGTTATATCTTTAGAAAAATAGTTTTTAGGAAGTGAACCAATACCATCCCAAAACCATTGAGATAATTTTTTCTCTGTAGATTGAACAAAATTACTTACAGTACTTACAGAATTACCAATGCCTTTCTTCCATAATGAATTTGAAGAATCGGAAACATAAGGAGCAAACGATGATAAAGGTAAAGTCTCTCCTTGATTTTGATATATGTTTTTCATAATAGCAATATTTACAATTAGTTAAAAAATAAAAAGCTTAAATCACTTTTTTCTTTGAGAAAGTCTAATCCCTTTAGGATAGTTTTAAAATGAGATGATACTATCAAATAGATGATCTATCACGAAATAGATTCAAGCACTATACCAGCTATCGCTTAATGATTAAACGGAGAGGAAAAAAATGATAAAAGGTTATACCGATTCCTGGGTTATTTTTTCCGGCATATTCAATGGTACAAAATTAAAATATCAAAGTCAACAAGTTTTTTAACTTATTTATATGTAATATTTTATTGCTGATTATTAGTTGTTTTGTATTTTATGACTCTAAAACAATAGGATATAGTAGTAGATTAATACCTTCAATAGGAATATGTAGAATTCAAAAAATAGAATTCAAAAATTTGATTGATAGGAATTTTTTTAAATTGATAGTTATTGTAATCATTTAGAATTTACTACTTCTTACATCGATGTATTTTGTGCGCAATACTATAATTCACCTCCATCCCATGGTAACCATGTGTATGAAATAAGTCGTTGTAATACATAAACACTATATAGTATAGTAGGGTTACCAACCTATTCATAGCCCACTAATATTGTTCCTAAATCAAAATTTCATTAGCTTATTTGCAACATAGATTATCGTTACTTTATAAGTAACAAAAACAGTGTTTAAAATATGGTATTTTAAGCTAATCTTTGTAAGTTTCTTAAACGAACGTTTCTGAAACATAAAAACATAATATGCTTATATGATACGCACGTATATCTAAATCAGATGGTAGCCAAACGTTAGACTTACAAATAGAGGCCGTTGTGATAGGTTTATAGTATAATTTTGGTACTTTTTTAGTGTTATTTTTTTGGTTAAGGCGCCATATATTGAGGTCTGTCCAGTTAATTGTGTAAACTATTTTTTGGTTACTTAGATTCTACTTTCAAATTTAATTAAAAAATGTGCCATAGCCTCACTCCAATTTTGAATAGCGTTGGTCCATTTTCGGAAGTGTTCGTTTAACCATAGGCGTCAAGTTAAGGATTAAGTGCTATTTCTTTGATCCTATTTAATGTAGAGATTCTTGTTTTTCTATACCTATCTTTGAGGCAAAATATTGACCAGTCTACTACTAACT
>NZ_JANAVR010000012.1 GCF_025215055.1 Candidatus Cardinium sp. TP | reverse complement strand
AAAATTAGTCTTTGAAAAAAATAATCAAATCGCTTATCTTAACAACCTAACTGACACATTTAACTTAACGGACAACTTTAATACTTAAATTTTTACTGCCTGTCAGATTAAATCTTGACTACTACAAATTATGCATCATCGAATGGATTTATTTTTGCTTGTAGTTTGTTTAGCTTGATACATATTTCCTTAATTTTTTCGTCTAGGTCTTTGACCTTTGACTCGATTTGTTTCTCAGTGTTGTGTCCGTATTGTTGAAGTAACTTCTTTTGGTTTTCATCAAGGCCCTCTCGGAAACAATTTTCGTACATTTTTGCTTTTGTGACTTCCATGTAAATGTTTTTTTTCTTTTCTAATGTTTCTAATTCTTTTCTATACTTATTAGATACTTTTTTTTCCTTTTTTTCCTTTTTTTTATTTCTTTCCTGCTTTTTTTTAATCACTGTTTTCACAATTCCTATATGCAATCTTAGCTTTTGAATCTTGAGATTATAGTGTGCATCACTTGTATGTTGGTACAACGCAAGTAACTCTTGATCTTTTTCATCAAGTAGCTCTGGATGATCCTTTTTCTTCTTGCGTATTTCTAGTAATTGCTGGTAATTAGTCCTTTTATCTTCTAATTTCTTACAGTTTTTTGTAAGTTCATCTATAGGTTTTGTAAAGGATTTTATGTTAAACTTGAGCTTCTGGATCTTATGGCGTAGAATGTGTCTATCTTTTGCTAGCGTTGCTTTGCACCACTGAATCAATGGTGTACATGTACCATTATACTTTTTATCTGTAGTAGATGGAATAGGGTTAGGGGCGTTGTTTAGAGACGTATAGTCCGGATCATATGTGTCGTTTCCTGGCTTTGGCGTATATGGAGGAGGAGGGGTAAAATAATAGGGATCTTTAGACCAAGTTTCATCATATGGAGGCGCAGAAGGTACAGGTGTACTATTGAATGTCTCTTGTGGTACACTATTTTTATTTGGCTCTATGTCGTCCTGTAACACACTTTCTAGGTGGTTAAGCATTGCTTCTAGATCTTTTTCTTCGTCCTCTTCTTCATCGTCTTCCTCCTCTTCATCGTTATTATCGTCATTATCTTCTTCTTGTGCTTCACTATCTTTTTCTTGCCTTTTTTTATTTTCGTCAGGTTGGTTTTTGGATGCAACTGCATCAGAATCAGTATCTTTTGTATCTATTGTTGTGTTGTTTTGTGGTATTTTTGTAGACTCTGGTGCTATGGTTATGTTCGTCGATTTATCGACTGTTCCTTTACACCGATCACAACCAGTCACCATAGCATAGCATAATGTAAAATTTAAAATGAGGTATAGAAGCGATCTTTTAAATAAAATGTGTTGCATGGTGATCATTTTTATAAGATAATGATACGAAAAATAAATAATATTTGTTGCCTTTTTCTTATTTCCTATATTTTTAAATAGTGTGATCCGATCATTGACTAAAATGATACATTTTGATATATATGTATTATAATTAATATAGAAGTAACATGCGCATGTAAACTGTCATTTTGCATCTGTTCACATTACTGGTTAATAATGGATTGTATCCCACTTTTTTCTTCATAAAAAAGTGGACAAAAAATCAAGCCCTCGGCAAAAAGCCGCTGAAAGTGACATCTTACAGATGGAAAAACAGTTCGTTTCATTACTTTTACTGTGTGCCAACTTTTTATTGGCGGACATATGCAGCCCTGTACGAATTAGCCATTTCTATCTCTGTGTTAGAATAGATATTCCTTAAGTTGACGCCATTAATTGAACAGATACGATTTCCCTTAAATTGATACCATGGGTTGCATGGATATGATTTTTGTAGGTTCTAGCCTTTTGATTATCGATTTTGGTAATAAACAATAAAGCAGGTGCAAGAAATAATAATACCAGCTCCCAAACAAGTGCTAAAAGTTGGCCATTCTTGAAAGAAAAGATAACCGAATAGGATAGAAAGTAGCCATTCGGTATATTTCATAGGTGCTAAGGAGGCTACGGTTGACTGATGCAAAGCTTTTAATAGAAAGTAAAGAATAAGATTGCTCCCAATACCCAATATGGTTGCAAAACATAATTCAAATAGGGTAGGGGTTTGCCAATAGCAGTAGGCTACTGGTAACATGCAACAGGAGGCGACTAAGTTGGAAAAGAAAAGCATGGAAAGCATCGGCTCACATGTCACATACTTTTTATTAATAACATCTAGTGAGGCAAAAACAAGGGTTGCCAATATACAGGATAAGGATGCACTATTGTACATAGTAGGACGCAATATTAAAGCCATACCTATGCAAGTCAATAGTGTGGCCATCCATATCGGGAAGGCTACTTTTTCTTTAAGAAAAATTCTTGCTAGGATCAGTACAAAAATAGGATTGGTAAATCCGATTACGGTT
The DNA here is from genome assembly GCF_025215055.1 of Candidatus Cardinium sp. TP. Lineage (GTDB taxonomy): Bacteria > Bacteroidota > Bacteroidia > Cytophagales > Amoebophilaceae > Cardinium. The sequence goes on along the minus strand of NZ_JANAVR010000012.1, from coordinate 22,613 downwards.
GCGCTACTCATGGTCATCTGGGTGAGGCTATAGGCATATAAACCCATGGCAATGGATAAAAATAGCCCCCTCCATACATGCAGCAGTGGACGTTGTGTTTTAAAAGACCCCCTATGGTAGATAAAGGGTACTAAAAGCAAACTGCCAAATGCAAAACGTAAGAAACAGATTTGGCAAGCGCTTAGTTCTGTGATTAAGTACTTGGTTACCAAATCATTCAAGCAACTTGAAAGTATACTGAGCAATAACCAAAACAATGATTGCAAGTAGGAGTGTCGATGCATTACTGGTTAATGATTGTGCGCGTTTTGCAAATGGCCATGGGGTTGTTGCAAAAAACGCTCTGCATCTAGTGCAGCCATACAACCTGTGCCAGCAGCGGTTACTGCTTGTCTATAGTGTGGATCTTGAATATCTCCAGCTGCAAAGACCCCAGGAATGTTGGTTTGTGTAGTGCCTGGCTTGGTTTGAATGTACCCTTGGTGGTCTACATGTATATAGGGTAGAAAGGGCAAGGTATTGGGTTGATGGCCTATTGCAACAAATAAACCAGCTGCTTCTATATGGGTAATGGCCGTTGCATGGATGACCTCTATGGCTTCTACAGCCTCTTGGCCTATAATATCTTTCACCTCTGTTTGAAACCAGACTTGAATGTTTGCTTTTTTAAACACCCGTTCTTGCATAATTTTACTAGCACGCATGTGGTCCTTACGCACTAAAAGATGGACCTTGTGGCAAAGGTTGGCTAAATACAAGGACTCCTCTGCAGCGGTATCGCCTCCACCTACTACGACAACGTTTTTATCCTTAAAAAAGAAGCCATCACAAATGGCACAAGCAGAAACCCCTTTTCCATATAGCTTTTTTTCTGCTGGTAAACCTAGCCATTTCGCAGAAGCACCAGCTGCAATGATAACGGCTTGAGCCAGTATAGTGACACCGTTGTCTAGCGTTAACCGTCGTGGATAGGTGTTAAAATCTACCTTAGTGATGGTACCCGCTTTGATTATAGCGCCAAACCGTTCTGCTTGCGCTTGAAAATCTTCCATCATAGCAGGGCCTGTTATGCCATTTTTATAGCCAGGATAATTCTCCACCTCCCCTGTAATGGTTAATTGACCACCTGGGTTGGGACCTTGGTACAAAACGGGATCCAGACCTGCTCGGGCAGCGTAAATCGCAGCAGTATAACCAGCTGGACCGCCTCCAATGATAACGAGTGGTATAGAAGATATAGGTTGATCCATTACCCTAAGTAGCATTTGAGTGTCTCGCTGCTAACGGCTGCTTTTAGTTTTTTAATACCTTTTTCTTTTACTTGACGTACGCGTTCCCGCGTTAGACCAAATCGGGCACCTATCTCTTCTAGAGTCAGTATTTCTGTATTGTTCAGGCCAAAGTAATAGCAGAGTACATCACGCTCTCTAGGGGTCAGTACAGCCAATGCACGTTGGATTTCTTTACATAAAGAGTCATTCATTAACTCACTATCTGGCTTTTTTTCTACATCACTTTCCAACACATCCAATAGGCTGTTTTCTTCACCTTGCAAAAAGGGCGCATCTACAGAGATATGACGTCCTGCCACTTTTAACGCACCGCGTACCTCTTCCGGATCAACCTCTAAAAATTGTGCTAACTCTTCCACAGTGGGTTCTCTTTCATATTTTTGCTCTAAACGAGAAAATGTTCTGGAAATTTTACTGAGTGAGCTAATGCGATTCAAGGGCAAACGTACAATTCTAGCCTGCTCGGCTAGGGCTTGCAATATGGATTGTCTAATCCACCAAACGGCATAAGAGATAAACTTAAAGCCTCTCTTTTCATCAAACCGTTGCGCAGATTTAATGAGGCCAAGGTTGCCTTCATTAATCAAATCACTCAAGGAGAGTCCTTGGTTTTGATATTGCTTGGCAACGGATACCACAAATCGAAGATTGGCCTTGGTAAGCCTTTCAAAGGCAGCCCTGTCGCCCATTCTAATTTTTTTGGAAAGCTCAACTTCTTCATCCGCACTAAGCAATGGCACTCTACCGATTTCCTGAAGATATTTATCTAAGGACTGACTTTCACGATTGGTGATCTGTTTACTTATCTTTAGCTGTCTCATGGTTTGCTACGTTAAATATAAATATGAAAAATAGGATCCTTTATCCTCCAGCTGCTACCACATCCAGTAGTACCTTACGTGATAACCTATATTTACCTGTTTTAGGCTCTACCCCAATCAGCTTTACTTGTAATTCTTCTCCAATTTCTAATACCGTTTCTAAGTTTTCAATGCGGTCTAAGCGCACTTCTGAAACATGTAAAAACCCATCTTTACCAGGCATAAACTCTACAAATGCGCCATAGTTTAGTACAGACTTAACCTTTCCCATATATATATCACCAATGGTTGGCTTAGCAGTAATCGTCTTTATGCTGTTCACTGCTTTTTCCAACATTTCTTGATTCCCAGCAAATATGGTCACAATACCTTTATAGCCCTGTTCGGAAATATCTATAGTGGTATAGGTCTCTTTTTGAATTTCTTGTATGACCTTTCCACCTGGTCCAATAATGGCGCCAATCATCTCTTTTTCAACCTCCATAGTGATGATTTTAGGCGCATGAGGCTTGCTGTTTGGACGAGGAGCAGTTATGGTTTCCTCCATTTTTTTCAGGATATGTAATCTACCTGCTTTGGCTTGGTGCAGGGCGGTTTCCAACATTTCATAGGAAATACCAGCTACTTTCATATCCATCTGGCATGCGGTAATACCTTGATGGGTACCTGTTACCTTAAAATCCATATCACCAACCTGATCTTCATCGCCTAAAATATCAGATAAAACAGCAAAGCGTCCTGTAGTTGGATCTGTAATCATGCCCATAGCAATACCTGAAACCGCTGCTTTAATGGGAATGCCTGCATCCATTAGGGCTAAAGAACCGGCACAAACGGTAGCCATAGAGGAAGATCCATTTGATTCAAGAATATCAGATACCACACGTATGGTATAGAGGTTTTCTTTATCAGGTGGTAAGACGGCTTTTAAGGCCCGCATCGCTAAGTTGCCATGCCCTATTTCTCGACGAGAAGGGCCTCTATTGGGTTTCACCTCCCCAGTAGAAAAGCCAGGGAAATTATAATGGAGCATAAAACGATTATAGCCATCTTCCATAGCTCGATCAATGATTTGCTCATCGAACTTACTCCCAAGTGTAACGGTAGTAAGTGATTGCGTTTCACCTCTTGTAAAGAGTGCAGAACCATGTGCAGAAGGTAGGAAATCTATTTCAGACTCAATCAGCCTAACTTGGTCTAATCGACGACCGTCTAAACGAATGTTTTCATTTAATACCAGTGCGCGAATGGCTTGATTTTGGAGTTCAAGCAAAAATTCTTTTTGCTGCGCAGCAGCTACTTCTCCTCCATTTTGATCTTTGGTAAGCTGCTCAGTGTAGCGGTGCGCTACCGCCATAAAAGCCTCTTTACGCAAAGTTTTAGAAGGTATATGTTGTTTGGCAACTGCATATAGATCGGCATAAATGGCCTCACGTAAGGCAGTTGGGTAGCCTAATGTAGTTTTGCCAACTTTATCTATTGTTTTTTCAATGCCCACTGCCTCCATAAGCGCCCGTTGCACGGCACAGTGTAGCTTAATCGCATCATGGGCATGACGAATCGCTGCTATCATATCCGCTTCTTGCACTTCATGCATGGCGCCCTCTACCATAAGTATATGATCATCACTAGCCGCTACCATTAGGTTGATATCAGCTTTCTCAAGCAGGTGAGCAGATGGATTGATTAGAAAATCACCATCTACACGCGCTACACGTACCTCAGAAATAGGCCCATTGAATGGAATAGAAGAAATAGATAAGGCAGCAGAAGCTGCTAAGGCAGCCAATGCATCTGGTAAAATGGTCTCGTCAGCAGATATTAACGATATATTTACCTGAATATCAATATTCAACCCCTTTGGAAAAAGAGGACGAATGGCGCGGTCAACCAATCTAGCAATGAGAATTTCATGGTCTCCTAGCCTACCTTCTCGCTTTAGAAAGCCTCCAGGTATTTTACCAGAGGCAGCAAATTTTTCTTGGTAATCTACAGAAAGGGGTAAAAAAGTACTTTCTTCTGCAGTGGGTTTAGCTACTACAGCGGCCAACAACATGGTATTACCCATTCGGACCAGAACAGAACCATCAGCTTGCGTGGCTAATTTACCTGTTTCTATAGTAATAAACCGATTATCTGGTAATGGTATCGTTTTTGAAATTAGTTTTCTGAGCATATACGTATAATGGAATGATGATATACAACGGCATCAAATTCATTTAAAGAGCAGGAAAAAATATACAATAAGATGCTGCTCATAGCACTTTGTGCTTCATAAGATGATATAGGAAAAGTATTGAAAATAAACAAATGCGATGCAAGGGCAACAAAGAGCCATTACTTCCTTAAACCAAGGTTGGTAATAATATCTCTATAACGGCTTAAGTCTTCTTTTTTAAGGTAGGCTAATAACCTTTTGCGCTTACCGACTAACTTTAAAAGACCTAGCTTTGCAGCATGATCTTTCTTTTTAACACTGAGGTGTTCTGTTAAATGTTTAATTCTGTATGTAAAGAGTGTAATCTGTGATTCAGAAGAACCACTATCTTGTTCAGATTTTTGAAATCCAAAAGTCTTAAAAAGATTGCCTTTTTCCGAGTGGTTAAATACAAATGCCTGTTCTGCTTTATTTTCTTTATTTTGATTTGTCAACTTCATAGTGTTTATTACAATAAATTTAAACTTAGCCTAGGCAAATGTAACCATAAAATCATCCACTTGCAAATTTAAATGGGGGTTATATGCATTACTTAATTTGTATGCCCTCTGCTCATAGCGGAGGCTAGAAAAAAGCGGATCTATGGTTACCTTGTTTTTTTAAGGAGCCCTGGCAAACTGCCGAATAGGTTGAATCCTTCTTTAGGTATTTTTTTTATCATTTTATGCATCATGTCAAACTGTTTGAGTAATTGATGCACCTCTTGGATCGTTTTCCCGCTGCCACGTGCAATACGTTCCCGACGACTTTGGTCAATGATAGGTGGATTCCTTCTTTCTTTAGGCGTCATAGAGGCTATGATTACTTCGCAGCTGTTAAACATATTGTCGTCTATCGGCAGGTCTTGCACTGCCTTTCCTAGGCCGGGTAGCATGCTCACCATCTCTTTTAGACTCCCCATTTTTTTAATTTGTCTGATTTGGTGAACTAAATCTTCCAAGTTAAATTGATTGGTTTTGATTTTTTGTTGTAAACTACGTTGTTGTTCTTCGTTATAAACGGCTTCTGCGCGTTCTACAAAGGAAACCACATCCCCCATGCCCAGAATACGGCTGGCCATACGATCAGGATGAAAAAGATCTAGATCCTCCATCTTTTCACCTGTGCTGATGAACTTAATAGGCTTATCTACTACACTACGAATAGAAAGGGCTGCACCTCCACGGGCATCTCCATCTAGTTTGGTAAGTACTACTCCATCAAAATTAAGCTGCTTATTAAAAGCTTGTGCGGTGGTAACGGCGTCTTGGCCTGCCATAGCGTCCACTACAAAAAGCGTTTCAGAGGGTTTTAACTTTTCTTTTAGCATGCGCAGCTCTTGCATCATCACCTCATCAATAGCCAAACGACCTGCAGTATCTACAATTACAAGGTCCATGGCTTTGTTTTTAGCTTCTTGAATGGCATTTTGCGCAATCGTATGGGGATTGGTTTCTGCTGGCTCTGTATAAACGCTTACATTAAGCCCTGCGCCTAGTTTTTTAAGTTGTTCAGCTGCTGCAGGTCTGTAGACGTCACAAGCGACTAAGAGAGGTGTTTTATTTTTCTTTTGGTAATAATGTGCCAGTTTGCCTGTTAAGGTGGTTTTCCCGGCTCCTTGTAGACCGGCTACTAGTATAACAGCTGGATGACCTGTAAGGCGTACTTGACTATGCGTGCCACCCATTAAATCGGTTAAGGCGTCTTGCACCAGTTTTGTAAAGAGCTGACCCGGTGAAACAGATGTCAGCACATTGGTTCCAATCGCTTTTTGTTTAATCGCATCTGTAACTTGCTTGGCTACTTTGTAATGTACGTCTGCCTGAACCAGACTTCTACGGATTTCTTTTATCGTAGCAGCAATGTTTATTTCTGTAATGCGACCTTGCCCTTTTAAGGACTTTATCGCTTTTTCTAGGTTTTTGCTAAGGCTCTGAAACATAGTATATCTAATTTGTGTTCCCGTTGGTTTACGAAATAGTTTGGTAGTGGAGCGTACTACAATTTTGTTCTTGTAAAATTAGCTCAGCACTTGCTTGAATGGCGTCTAACTCAACTTGCCTAATATACTCAATTTTCTTATTTACCAAGTTGGTGTCGCCTTGTAGGGTAGCGATTGCTAATTCTTGTGCACGATGTATCAGGCTTACTTGACCAAAAATTAGTTGTGTTTCCATCTGATTTTTTACCTTTTCTAATGCCACAGGAGAGGTATGCTGAATAGTTTTTAATACCTCTATTAAAGCATTTTCTGCTGATTCGAATGGAGTGTTTTGGGGAAAACTACCACTAATCACCAATAGACCAGGGTCGAATGATTCTGTCGTATAAGCATCTATTTTGGTATAAAGGGCTTGTTTTTCTACCAGGTTGGCATGTAGCAAAGCAGACTTTCCTTCGCTGAGTAAGTGGCATAATACTGCTGCTGCATAGTAGCCAGGCATGCCTTTTCCTGGCATATGGTAGGCTTTATACAAAATAGGAAAGGGGACATCCCCCTGAACTACTTTTCGTCTGGGACATACTTGTGCGGGCTCTTGCGGCAAAGCTCTATGGTAAGCAGGGCCAGCTGGAATGGGTTCAAACCATTTTTTACACAATGCAGCTACTTGTGCACTGGTCACCTTACCCGCAACTACTAAAATCGCATGGTTGGGTCTATAGAATTTATAAAAAAAAGCTTTTACCTCGTCCATAGTAGCATTTTCTATGTGGCTTAATGTTTGACCAATAGTGGGCCATTTGTAAGGATGGGTCGTATAGGCTAGATCGGTCAAATGGTGCCATGCATCACCATAGGGTTGGTTGAGGTAATGTTCTTTAAACTCTTCCACTACTACCTTGCGTTGTACTTCAAGTGATTTTTCGTTAAATGCAAGCCCAAGCATGCGGTCGGATTCAAGCCAAAAAGCTGTTTCTAGGTTAACAGCAGGTAGGGAACAATAGTAATTGGTTAGGTCTGTAGTCGTATAGGCATTGTTGTCACCACCTACTTGTTGCAAAGGGGTATCGTAGACAGGAATATGACAGGAGCCACCAAACATTAAGTGTTCAAATAGGTGAGCAAAACCTGTTTTTAAAGGGTGTTCATCTCGGGCACCTACATCATACATTAGGTTCATTACCGCAATGTGGCTGGTTGGATCTTCATGCACAATAACTTGTAGGCCATTAGATAATGTAAATTTTTCAAAATGAATCATTGTAGGTATAGGATCAAATAAAAACAAATCGTTATAGTGTATTCCATTCGGTAAGGGGAGTAGTTAGATGCACCATGCCATGAAAAGACTGATACACACGCCCAACCAAATGAATATGGCTAAAACAGCCATCAGCTAATCTTCTAAAGGTTACCTGGAGTTTGCCCCCCTTAGTGCGCACGGTTATGGGGCTGTTTAATCCATGATGGGCACTGGCAACCAGTGCACTAGCAACAACGCCTGTGCCACAAGATAAGGGTTCTGTTTCCAATCCACATTCACATGTGCGGACTATGATCGTGTCTTTTTCAACCAGTTGTACAAAATTAAGATTAATACCCTCTTTTTCAAATGGGTGCATATTTCTCCTTGGAAAACCAACTACTTGCATATTGACCTCGTGAATGGCATCTACCATCTCTACATAATGGCGTGTGCCATTGTCTAGGAAATAGCCGCTTTCTAGTGGTTGAATGAGAGCTACATCCTGTAAGGTTAAGTGTACCAGGTCATTAGCTATATAACCTGTGTGTAAGCCATCTATAGCCATAAAGTGGGCTTTTTGATCTATTATGCCTAGTTGCTGTGCATAGTGAATCGCTGATCGGCTGCCATTTCCACACAGTCCACCCCCTTGGCTGCCGTCTGCATTGTAGTGCAATAGGGCAAAGTCATAACCTCCTTTTTTTTCAATGGTAATGATGCCATCTGCACCAACACCAAATTGTCGATGGCATAGCTGTTGGGTTAGAATAGGGTCATATGTATAATACTGGTCTTCTAAATTATTTATGATAATAAAATCATTTCCAGCAGCTTGGTACTTGGCAAATTTAAGTTGTATGGAGACCATTTACATGGGTTAAAACAGGTATACAAAAACCTTTCCAGATTAATATTCCAAATAGGGTCTGGACCAATATAATACATTTACCCCTAAGAACGGATATCAATCATTTATAACCAGTCCCTGGTTGTGCAGGGGTATCCAATCTATCGCGTAAAAAACTATGCAATCTAGATATTTTTTTAAAAATATAAAGCGCTTGTGGCCTTTCTTTTTGCTTGATAAAAAAGTCAGCCTTGTGAAAAAATTTCTATTCTATTTAATAATCAATAGAATTAATTCCTTAAGTTCATGGACTTTAGCGTGCAGGGTGCGCAGGGGTAATCTGTGTATTGTTTTGTGTGGATTTAGATAAGCATAGTAGCATGGTGGTGGATCTTTGGTCAGATGGCTAGATGGGTATAAGCGCATTATAATCTTTGACTGTGTAATAAAAAATGCTTATCATGGTCTGCATTTTCAGATTTGCTTTATAGTTTTTTATTATATTATTTATGATATCATTCCAGGCTTTATTCCTTACCGTTATAGTTATTTCTTTTTTCTTGCTGCGCGCTTCTTACGCACGCGAAAAGCTCATCAAGCTTAAGCCCAGTAATGCTGTAATTGGCTATACCGGTTGTTATGTGATCATCACTACTTCGGTATTAAGCTATATAGGTAAGGGTTTGATCTATTGGTATACCCTCCAATTCGCTGCAGGTGTTTGGCTGATAGGTTATGCGATTGTTTCTAAGAAAGAAGTACCATCTTGGGAAGTGACGCGATTTTGGCTAATAGGTGCCCTATTTTGCCTGCCTATCAATTTGCTTTGGCATTGGTGGCGTGTAACCGATTATCCATTTTTATTAAAACTATCTCTAGCGCATTGCTCTGTAATCCTATCTGCCTTTCCCTTGCCTTTAGGGATTGCTATTTTAGCAGTTATGTTGTGGGCCATCATATATGTCTTTTGTTCTGTGGATCACGTGATCGAATTGACGGATGATATGATCGCTCTATTTGGGTTTAGCATATTGATTTTTACGATGATTATTTACGTTAAAGTCCAAATAGCTGATTATAGAGCGCACAACCGCCACTTAAAGCATAAAGCTAAGTTGAAACGAACGCAAGATTATGCATTCAAGTTAAAGCAAATTAGCCGTCATCTACATCTTAATGCTAAGGAGAATTATTCAGAAAGAGATGTGACTTTTTTGCAGAAAGTAGTGGAAGAAGTGATGGAATCCCCTTTATTTTTAGAAGATGAGCCCCTGTATAAGGAGGATTTGGGTGCTATTGTGCATAAGTTTTCTGCATGGTCTATCTTTTTAAGACATCATATTCAATCTAACATACATTTACCATTGCTACCCACTGAAATAGTGCTAGGTGCATTATTACAGGAAGTAGAAGTGGTTTTAAACGGCTCAAGCGACGCTGCGCCAAAGCTGATCATAGTACCAAAAAATCTTGATTTGACTGGTAAGATCATATGTGATGTGCGCCAGGTTACCCATTTATTGGTAGCTGTTATTTTGCGTACTGCTCACGTAAGTCAAGCTGCATCTATACGTATTCAACTCCATACCACGCAGTTAAAATATCATAAATATGCCCCTATTAAGAAACAACGTTTCCCCGACATTACCTTTCCAGCCATAGCTTTAATAGTGAGCAGTGTGGAGACACCGCTTTCCACCTTACCTTCAGTGCATACGCATTATGAGGATATTACAGAGGGAAGAGAACTAACAGGCACACTTAATGAGGTTATTTCAGAAAGTGTAAATGTGCAAAAGCAGCCCATAGAAAGGATGGTTCGGGCCCATTATGGTTATCTCCAATTTCCTACTTCTAAACAAAAGGCTAACTTATTGGTTTTGCCTTGTCATGTAACCGCCGTTCGTGATGAGATGCTCACCAATATAACGGTTGCAAATAGGCTTATCAGCAAAAGTGAAATAGAGGCTTCCATGGTAGTGTTAAGTAAATTCAATGATTATGCATGTAAAATGTGTAATATCCGTATTGGTGTGCTGGATGAAATATTTCTATTGCTCAGGCGTTGCTATGCCTTTAAGCGTCATCTATCAGGGGAGTTGTTTTATGTCCGTGCGGTAGGTATTGCACGTTTGGTAACAGATTGGGTAGCTTATGTACCTGAACCCATCTATGCTGCTTTGTTGTATGATTTAGTAGTTTATGCCGACTTGCCGCTTTCATATATTAAGGCGAATTATAGCCTAGATGTTTTTTCTTTTGTACAATCTATTGTATCTATAGGTGACCGTCGAGAGATAGAGCCATCTGGCCTCTATGTGGATAATCAACGCAATAAGGTAGTGAACCGAGATCAGCTTTTTGTGCTTTGTATTAAATTGGCTGAGCGGTTGTATGACTTACGGCATGCTTGTGGTTATACCCATAAGGTGCAGGTGTCCGATATGGCTAAGGAGACGCTTACAGTAGATATTTGTTTGGCAAAGAAATATTTGGATGGCGACATAGTAGAAGTCTTGGAAACGGCCGCCCAAGAGGCATTGCAGATGTGTTTTGAAAAAGGATGAGGGGGCGGTAACTAAGTTAAAAGTAAGGCCAAAAACACCTGTTTTTATTTGTCTATGCACGGATACTGGTTAGTAAGGTGTTTTTACACGGGCGTTGTTTTTAACAAAAAACCAGTGACTTGGAAAGATACGTTTCCGTTCCTACCATTAAATGTTTATAATTCCTTTTAGTTGGTTTAGATAAAAATATTCTTTTTCTCTCATAATCAATTTTTCTTCTGGTTTATGATCATTGTAAGCCAAGAGGTGCAATAGACCATGTACCATTACTGTATAGAGTTCTTCTACCATTTTTCGATTATATGCTTGCGCATTTTCACTGACTCGTTCAATACTTATATAGATATCCCCCCAGATGGTTGTAGGCTTCGTGGCGTATGGAAAGGTAATCACATCTGTTAACGTATCATGACCTAAGTAGGCTATATTTTTAGCATGCAAATAGTGATCCGTGCAAAAAATAAAGCTAAGTTGTTCTAGTGTGTAGCCTTCTTGCTGGATAACCCTTTGTAGCCAAGTAGAAATTTTTCTTTTTTGTTTTAATCGAAAGTTAATTTTTTCTGAGAAATAATAAATATTCATTTTGATCTTGTTATCTTGCCATACCAAGCGATTCGGTAAGTCTTTTGTATCTCACCCATTTGGCCGTAAATTACACCTTATTCTGTTAAAATAGATACTATATGTCTACTCAAGATCCGTTTATATCTATTGTGTCTCAACCCAGTCATTGGCCCATTACCCTACTTCATAAGCAGCATAAAAATTTTTTGCGGGAGGTAGTGAATAAAAGTTTTAAATCTTTGTGTGCACGCCATCCTACGGATGCAGCGCTTTACCGAGTATTGATACAGACCACTTCTAGGGAGTTGGCAAGAATAGCATCAGACCCATGGACCTGTGATCCTAAAGATGACCGACTCTTTTGGGAGACCATGTCCGATTCTATTGCCAGTAAAGTGGCAGCCACTAAGCTATTACAACAGGTTATAGAACGTTACGTAAAGGAGATTTGTAGTTACTTTAGTGTGCGCCACTATAGGTTTGTAGCCACAATGACCCACCATACCTTTATTAATCTACTGAAACCCGATTGTTTTGGCTCCGGAGTAGAACGTTGGACCTTTCGCCACCAAAGGTTACAAGAAAAGTTTCATTTGATGGGTCAAACAGATATGCTTCATGCATTGGCCCAAATCGGCACGCTTGTTCTAGTTCCTACACATACCAGTAATTGGGATTCTGTAGTAATAGGATTGGCTATGAGACAATTAGGCTTGCCTCCTTTGACCTGGGGTGCAGGCTTAAATTTGTTTAATCATAAAGGGTTTCGTTATATTTTTAATAAGCTAGGAACCTATAAGGTAGATCGTCGTAAAAAAATGATACCCTACTTACAAGTGCAGAAAGATTATGCCTGCCTTATACTGGAATGGGGCTGCCATATGCTATTTTATCCAGGAGGGACCCGTAGTCGATCAGGTGCCTTAGAGTCCAATTTAAAATTAGGCTTCTTGGGTGCCCCCTTTGAGGCACAGGCAAACAACTTTCACAACTACGGGGCGGGTGCGAAGAAACTTTTTATTGTGCCCATCGTACTCAATTACCATTGTGTTTTAGAAGCCTATCAATTGATACGTGAATCAGTTCAAATAGAAGGTTCCGGGGCTGTTCCGGAGCAACAAGGTTGTTGTTATACGAACCTTTTATTCAGCAAAAATATATTGTTTAAAGGCTCAGAAATATTTATTAGTATAGGTAGTCCTTTAGATGTTATAGGGAATAGGGTAGACATGGAGGGCCGTAGTTATGATGCACAAGGTCAAGTCATAGATTTATATCAACAGTTTCTTGATCTTCCTGTACAAACAGTTCCTAGGAAACGTTCAGATGACTCTGTACAAGCCCTTAGCCATAAAATTGTAGCAGCCTATTATCGTATAAATACCGTATTAAGCAGCCACCTAGTAGCCTTTGTAGCCTATGAATTGGCGCAAAAGAGAGCGGGCTTTTCAATGGATTTAAGGGATATCATTATTCCCCGTGCTGATTTTATAGTAGCGTTTGCGCATACCTATAAAGCGTTGCAACAGCTTTATACAGCGCAAAAAATAGATTTTAGTCCGATTGTACGGGATGGTTCGTTGGATGCGATTGCTGAAGATGGATGGACTAAATTAGGGATCTATCATGCCCAAGCTCCATTAGTGGTAATGGAAGATGGCGATTTGGTGATTCAAGATCTTTTGACATTATTTTATTACCATAATAGACTAACTGGGTATGGCCTCGAAGCGATTGAATAAAGTGGTAGCGGTTTTAGGAGCTGGAAAGTTTGGTACTGCTATTGCCAATGTAGTGGCACCTAATGCACATCGTGTATTTTTGTATACGTATAAAGCGGAACAGGCTTTTGCTGCGCAAAGCAGCCGTAGTGTTGCGGATCAGCCACTTGCAGCTAATGTGGTGGTTACAAATGATTGGGTAATGGTCTTGCGCACTTGTTCTGTTATTTTTCCAGTAGTACCTGCTGCTAAATTTCGTGGATTGATGCGACAGATCGCTGCAGCGCTTAGACCAGACCACATCCTTATACATGGCACCAAAGGATTCGATTTTTCTCAAAATGGTCCACTGCCTAACCATCATGGGGTTACTATGAGTCGCGTAATGCTCGAGGAGACGGTGGTAAAACAGGTTGGTTGTTTAGCTGGTCCTAATTTGTCTGCGGAGTTAGCGCAAAAGTATCCTGCTGTTACTGTTGTTGCCAGTGCTAGTCAGAAGGTGTTAGCTGTAGGTGCGCAGCTTTTAACCAATGATTGGTTTCATGTCTACCAGACGCATGATTGCCTTAGTGTAGAAATATGTAGTGTGTTAAAAAATATTTTTGCCATTGGTGCAGGTATCATAGGAGGTATGGGCTATTCATCTAATACCTATGCTTTTTTTATAACCAGGGCCATCTCAGAAATGGGTTCCATCATGACCACAATGCGCATCAGCAAAAGTGCTTTATTAGGGCCAGCAGGTCTAGGCGATTTAATCGCCACTTGTGGCAGCACGGCTAGTAGAAATTATACCATTGGTTATCGGTTGGCTAAAGGTGAAACATTAGCCGATATCTTACGCACAGCCAAAGAGGTTGCTGAAGGGGTGCAAACGGTTAAAGCCATGCACCAACTGATGCAATCTTATGGGAGACAGGCACCTATAACAGCAGCCATCTATCGCATGCTTTTTGAGGAATTGCCCGTGCAGCAAGGGTTGAATAGTTGGTTGGGTGGCTGATGGGAGCAGAGCAAGCTATAATACCACACCTTTTTGCTTGTTATTTGCTTGAGAAGCTTGTTTTTTCTATTTTTGTAAGGGAGATAATCTTTTTCTCCTCCTGTCCTACGGATGTGGCGGAATAGGTAGACGCGCTAGACTTAGGATCTAGTACCGCAAGGTGTGGGGGTTCGAGTCCCTTCATCCGTACTGTATTATATATGTTAAAACATTCGTTTTTTAGCTTTTAAAGTCTCTTGTACCTTGGATATCCAGTTTAATAAAATCAATCCTAATTATGGGGTTATTTCCATTACGTTACACGAACCTGATTATAAGTCATGTGTCGATAAACAGCTAAAGCATTATGCGCAGCATGTTCGTTTGAAGGGCTTTAGGTTGGGAGCTGCTCCTACAGATCTTATTAAAAAGATGTATGGCTCTTCTATTCTTGCTGAGGAGCTGGATAAAGTCGCTGGAGCTGCTTTAAAGGAGTACATTACGCAAGCGTCTATTCCCATTTTTATAGAGCCACTTTGCACTACCCCTGCTAAAACGATGGATCTTCAAAATCAACATACGTTTACTTTCTTTTATGAAGTTGGGTTAATGGAAGAGCGTTCTATTGTATTAGGCCCTGATATTTCTGTTACTGAGTTTGAAATAGATAATGTTGGACCTAAATTGGTGGATGAGTTTTTAACAGGGTTGCAACTTGTGCATGGTCAATCTGTTCAGCTTGAAACAAGTGCACTAGACGCTATATTGCATGGTACACTTATAGATAGTACCGAGGCAGTTGGTCTCGATATTCGTATTTCTATCATACATATTCCTGAGCATTTGCGTGCACCATTTATAGGGCTTCGTGTGGGTGATCAGGTGATGGTCACAGAGGAGATGTTGGAGAGGCATTTTTCTACCCTTTTAAGTATAAGTTCTGGTCAGCTTGCTACCTTTAAAAGGTGTCCATCTGCTTGGCCAGCTATTTTTACGGTTGATAATATCCTTCGTGTTACCCCAGCACCTATTGAGCCTGAGCTTTTTGATCGTGTATTAGGCAAAGGGGTTGCTACTTCTGAAAGTGAGTTTAGAGAGGCTATTCGTAAAATTATCTTATTCGACAAACGTACAGAAGCGCGTCATGCCTTCTATGCGCAGCTACGGGAGGCCTTGTGTAAGCATAATGTAGTTAACCTCCCGGAGGATTATCTTAAAAGGTGGCTTTTCATAAATAATCCAGAGGCCACGCTCAAGAAGGTAGAAGACTACTATCATGCCCATGAAGAAAGCTTAAAATGGGAAATCCTGTTAGGCAGTATAGTGCGTCAGAATGGCTTAGCCGTTACGTCATCGGATGTAGTAGATGAGACCAAACGCGCATATCTTGATTATGCCCATAACAATGGTTTGCAAATCGACACCAGTGATGCGGCTATTCATGCAGGTACCCTTTCTTTTCTACAGGGTAATGAAGGGAGTAAATATTATTCCAAATTGCATAATCAGTTGAGCAGAGATAAGGCTATATATTTTATAAAAGAACAAATAACTGTAGTAACTGAAACGGTTACGGCTGAAGCATTTGATGCAAGAAGATAGTTTATGCACTACGTTTATGCATTAGGATGCATGTATCTTTTATTCCGGATGAAGCTATACCTAAAGCAATCTATACCGGTATGTGTTCAGCCAATGGCCTCAACCTAAGGAATGTTTTCGTTGATTTTCAAATAAAAGTATCTATTTGCGCCATTGGTTAATAGTATCTTTTCACGTTACTGGTTAATAATGTGAACAGATACCTACAAAAAGTTATGCTGATAGCTATCCAGGTCAAAATAAATAGACAGCTGCTTAGCTTATTTAAAACTATTTAAAAATCCTAATAGTAGGGGCTAAGATAAGATATCAGGCTACTTATCAGAATATAGCTGGGTAGCGTAGTGGATCTACTTGATGCATCATCATATATATTTTACCCACTACTTCTTCTATATTAGGTTTAGAAAAATAGTTGCCATCATCTCCATAGGCAGGTCGATGGGGTTGACTACTAATGGTCATGGGTGGCGCATCCAACATGGCATAGCCATGCTGTACTTCCAATACTTGTTGCATCATATAGGCGGTCGTACCACCTGGCACATCTTCATCTGCAAAAACAATGCGATTGGTTTTGGCCAATGATTTTACAATACTATGATGTACATCAAAAGGTAATAAGGTTTGTACATCAATGACTTCACATGTAATACCTAAAGCAGTAAGCTTATCTGCTGCGGCACAAACAATACCACACATTGCACCATAGGTCACAATGGTCACATCGTTGCCTAGACGTAGTAACTCGGGTACACCTATAGGTATGGTCATGGTCGCTACATTACTAGGCATAGGCTCCTTTAAGCGGTAGCCGTTTAAACACTCAATGATTAAAGCAATATCATCGGATTGTATCATCGTATTATAGAAACCGGCTGCTTGGGTCATGTTACGCGGTACAAGTAGATAGATGCCCCTGATGGCATGCATAATGCTCGATATATAGGAACCGGCATGCCAAATGCCTTCTAAGCGATGGCCTCTTGTCCGAATGATCATAGGTGCTTTTTGGCCTCCTTTGGTTCTATAATGTAGCGTGGCTAAATCATCTTCTATAATTTGAAGGGCATAAGGCAGGTAGTCCAAATATTGTATTTCAACAATAGGCCTTAGTCCACGCATAGCGGCACCAATACCTTGACCAATCATCGTGCATTCTCGAATGCTACTATCTGTCACACGCAATGGCCCATATAACGCTTGCAGACCTGCAAAACCTTGGTTTACATCACCTATTTTTCCTAAATCTTGTCCAATAGCAAACACACGTCCATCACGTTCTAATAATGCTTTGAAACAACTGGATAGGATTGCTCTCCCATCTACCTGTTCAGGGTTTTCGATATAAGTAGGTGGATGCCCTTGTACACCTAAAGCAGCATACCTAGAGCTGCTATAAAGATGGCTGCTAAATCTTTTTTCATTGTCTCTTCTATTTTTATGCCACCAAGCCAGTATACCCTTTTTATGCATATAAGGTACTTCCCGTAAGGTATAGAGGGCTTGCGTGGCTGCTTGGGTGGTATCTAAGTGACGGGGGTGTGGTAGGGTAGCTACTGCATCCATAATGGTTGGCAGCGCATTATCGCCTGCTGCCTCTTTGGGCCATACAATATCGTTTAACAAAGTCAACAACGCTTGTCTTTCTTGATGGTTTTCATCTATTAATGCCTGCCAGGCTTTTTGTTGCGCTAATTTTACTTTTTCATCTGCCTCTAAAGCAATTTGTTTGAGTTTGTCTTGCGTGGCTATGCCACTTGTTACCATCCATGCTGCCATCTTAGGTAGGCAATCATATGCCTTTTCCCACCTTAATCGTTCTACTGACTTATAACGTTCGTGAGACCCAGAGGTAGAATGACCTTGTGGCTGCGTGAGTTCTTTCACGTGAATCAGGACAGGAACATGTTCCGTTCTACAGATCGCGACTGCTTGCTGATAGGTGCTACATAACTCTAAATAGTCCCATCCCTTGGCAACAAATATGGCATAACCAGGTTGTCGCTTGGTCCGTTTAAAGCCTGCTAGAACGGCAGAAATATCTCCCTTGGTAGTGTGATACGATTGGGGTACAGAGATACCATACCCATCATCCCAAATGGAAATACACATGGGTACTTGCAAAACCCCTCCTGCATTAATGGTTTCAAAAAACATACCCTCCGAGGTACTAGCGTCGCCAATCGTTCCAAAAGCAACTTCATTCCCTTGATTAGAAAATTTTTTTTGCATGCCTTGAAAGGCAGTAGCACGGTAGAGTTTAGAAGCATAGGCTAGTCCCAATAGTCTGGGCATTTGTGCACCCGTACAGGATAGGTCTGCTGAGACATTTTTGCTGCTTAGTTGATTGAGCCAATTGCCCGCTGGGTCTATAAATCTGGTTGCAAAGTGGCTATTCATCATTCTCCCCCCAGAAGCCGGATCTGCCTCTATAGAGGCGTGTGCATATAATTGGGCAAAGTATTGTTGCCAGGTTAACGCACCAATGGCAACCATAAAGGTTTGGTCTCTGTAGTAACCAGAGCGCCAATCTCCAGCTTGGAAATATTTTGCCATAGCGAGTTGCGCAACCTCTTTGCCATCTCCAAAAATCCCAAACTTGGCCTTGCCTGCAAAAACCTCTTTGCGTGCCAATAGACTTGCTGCCCTGCTTTCGCAGGCTATGCGGTAGTCATTCAATACTTCAGTAGGCGTAATGGATACAGGTTGCAACATATGCTTTTTACAATCGCTACGCTAGATGATCAATGTTCTATCTAATAGGTAAATTTAAGTGCTTTTTCATTCATTACCTATGACGCTTAGGTCTTGTTTGCGAGTTCCTTACAAGAAGTTATTTGGTAGCCAGATAGGGCAGTAACCTATACAAGATGACTTTCATAGGGTAAAGCATGCATCTATGATAGCTAAATACTGACTAATTGGCAGTATTTGGCCATCTATACTTGGTAGATTCCATGCATAAATCTGTTTGGCATGAAATCTGTTGTAATGCAGATCAGATTAAAGTCCGTACAGTCAGATTATAGGGTGTACGTTTTAATTGAGATGTATACGATCAACTATTATTATAAAATATACGTTATGAGCAAAGTTCATATAAAACCATTGGCTGATCGGGTGCTAGTAGAACCTGCAGCAGCGGAAGAGAAAACAGTAGGCGGGATTATTATCCCTGATAGTGCTAAAGAAAAACCTCAAAAAGGTGAAGTTATTGCAGTAGGCCCAGGAAAGAAGGATGAACCTATGACCGTTAAAGCAGGGGATAAGGTCCTTTATGGGAAATATAGTGGTACGGAGCTACAGATAGATGGTAAGCTCTACCTTATTATGAAAGAATCTGATATTTATGCCATTGCTTAGTAGCATGGCAATAGTGAGTCAGCTCTTATAACCTTAAAATAATGTACTATGGCAAAGAATATAATTTTTGATGCAGAAGCAAGAGAAAAGTTGAAGAGAGGGATTGATACCATGGCCAATGCTGTGAAGGTTACGTTAGGTCCAAAAGGGAGAAATGTCATTTTAGATAAAAAATTTGGTTCCCCTAGTGTTACTAAAGATGGTGTATCAGTGGCGAAAGAAATTAGCCTTAAAGACCCTGTAGAAAACATGGGTGCACAGTTGGTCAAGGAGGTAGCATCTAAAACAGCAGATAGTGCTGGAGATGGTACGACTACTGCTACCCTCTTGGCACAATCTATTTTTACACACGGCATTAAAAATGTCGCTGCAGGTGCCAATCCTATGGATATCAAACGTGGCATAGACAAAGGGGTAGCAGCAGTGGTTAAAAAATTGCAGGAGACCTCTAAAAAGATTCACAACTCGAAAGAAATAGAACAGGTAGCCACTATTTCCGCTAATAGCGATAGCAAAATCGGTAAAATGATTGCAGATGCTATGGACAAGGTGGGCAAAGATGGTGTGATTACCGTAGAAGAGGCAAAGGGTACCGAAACAGAAGTAAAAGTAGTGGAGGGTATGGAGTTTGATCGAGGCTATTTATCTCCTTATTTTGCCACTAATACGGAAAAAATGGAAGTAGAGCTTTCTAATCCTTATATCCTTATTTGTGATAAGAAGATTTCTGTAATGAAAGATCTGTTGCCTATTCTAGAGGCGGTTTCTCAAAGTGGACGACCATTGGTGATGATTGCTGAAGATGTAGATGGGGAGGCATTGGCTACACTGGTTGTAAATAAAATCCGAGGTGTATTGCGTGTGGCTGCTGTAAAGGCACCTGGATTTGGCGATAGAAGAAAAGCGATGTTGGAGGATATTGCTGTGCTTACAGGAGGTGCCGTAATTTCTGAAGAAAAGGGTTGTAAGCTTGAAGCCGCTACTTTACATTGTTTAGGTACAGCAGAAAAAGTCAATATCGATAAAGACCATACCGTTATTGTGCATGGTGGGGGCCAGAAGAAGGATATCGAAGCTAGAGTGGCTCAGATTAAGGCACAAATAGCCCATGCTACTTCTGAGTACGATAAAGAAAAGCTGCAAGAACGATTGGCGAAGCTATCTGGTGGTGTGGCGATTCTATATATTGGTGCAGCTACAGAGGTAGAAATGAAGGAAAAAAAAGACCGTGTAGATGATGCATTGCATGCCACAAGAGCAGCGGTACAAGAGGGTATTGTTCCAGGTGGGGGCGTTGCCTTGTTACGTGCAGCTACATCTGGGGTCTTGGATGCCATAGCGGTAGAGAATGAAGACGAGCGGACTGGTATCAAGATTTTAAAGCTTGCACTAGAGTCTCCTTTAAGGACTATTGTGGCAAATGCAGGTGGTGAGGCATCTGTAGTAGTACAACGTGTCAAAGAAGGTAAAGAATCGTTTGGATATAATGCCCGTACCGATCTATTTGAAGATCTCTATGCAGCTGGCATCATTGATCCAACTAAAGTAACTAGACTTGCATTGGAGAATGCGGCTTCTATTGCTTCTCTTTTACTCACTACAGCTTGTGTAGTAGCAGATGATCCTGAGGAGGAGAAAGCTGCTACTATGCCTCAAATGGGTGGTGGAATGGGTGGTATGATGTAAAATCCTACTTGGTAGCTGTGAAATCAGGTGATTGGTTAGGGTACCAATCACCTGATTTTTCTCTTAATAACCTTTTCGTTTAGCTGTTCGATCAGTTCTTTTAAATTGCTTATTGCGTTAATTTTTATGCCAAGAGATTTAGAAAATGGTTGATGATGGGCAGTTATAAATACCTCTTTAAACCCCATTTTTTCCGCTTCTGTTATTCTATCTTCCATTTTTTTGGCACTCCTAAGTTCGCCACTTAGTCCGACTTCTGATGTAGGACCAGATCTATTCTTTATGGTTCGTACCATTCGATATAAGCATGGTTTGTCTCTCTTGAACTGCAATACCGTATCTACCATATGTTCCAATAATTTAGGACCTGCTAAAGTGACACCTTTGTTGATATGCCCTATTAAAGATAGCGCTACGCCTCTACTTTTGGCGTAATATAACAATCGGGTCGTACAAGCTTTAATCTGGTTGATGTTACCTATCACACCTTCTTTTCCTCGGTATATAAGGTTTGAATGGAATCTATTACCAATAGAGTGGATTCAAAATCCGTTGCATATTTGTGGACCTGTTCTAGTGCACACTCTTGCAACAGAAAACAGTTTGGAGGAGAAAATCCTAGACGGGAAGCACGTATTTTAAACGGCATTTTGATAAGATTAAACAAAAACTTCCTCCATTGATTGATCGGGGCAGTCTGCTTTCGGATGCTTCCGCCTATACCATTTGCAAGGTTGATACTCCGTTTGTATTTGTGGTTTATTTAGAATTAGCATCCTATGCTAAATGAGTTTTTGACCTATAGTAAGTCGGAAGACATAAAACTATCTTTCAACGCTAAGCAGATCACTAAGAAAGTTGTCCCAGTTGTGGATAGGAATCAGCTTAGTTGCGGCACCTTTTCTACCAAATACTCTCCATGGGAATATCTGATACAAAATGACCATTCTAACTCTTGTAGGCCATCTTATATCGGGCTATTAATAGATCATTATAAGGAAGTTGATAAAGATGGTACACTTGATGTTCCTATCGTGTTAAGTTCCTCAGAAGTTTGTGAAAATCCAGAGATGCTCAAGCAAGTACTAGGGGAAGGTGGATCTTTAACCAGAAAAAAGATATGTTATTTAATAGAATTTGGCTATTCATCTGTGGTGTTAAATCGTTATGCTCAAGGTCGTATAACAGAAGAAGTGCTAATAAAAAATGATACCTGTTTCTGGGATCAGGTCTCCACTCCATTTACTGCTGCATTAGAAAAGTATATAAATATTATGAGTTGTATCGAAGTGGATGGTCAAAGAATCAAAGATCTACCCAGAAGCATAGCGCTAGAAGTCAGTTCGTTAAAGGAGCTGCTAAAAATCTTAGTAAATAAAGGTGTAAACATTCTTGAAAAAAACTCGAGTGAAGTCAACAAATTAGTATATTTAATACTTAATTCTCAAAGATACCATGAGCCCAAGTACCCTACAAGGCTTCTGCATGATTTGATCAGTTTGTTTTCTCAGCATATTGATTTTTCGAGGATAATCAATGCGTCCTATAATGGAGAAACGTTACGCACATGGGTGTATAAGTATGGATTACCGGAGACAGTAGCGCTCTTAGGATCAAAAAAGAGAAAATTGTAAGGTAGCTGTTTAGGTGTAGTAGTTAGGATTTAATCTGACAATTATTAACTTTGTACGGATATAAATTACAACTATTATGAACTTACATCAAAAAATCATTAAACCGAAATTAGGGCTATTGGAACTAGCCAAAACGTTAGGTAATA
>NZ_JANAVR010000011.1 GCF_025215055.1 Candidatus Cardinium sp. TP | reverse complement strand
ATGTTTTAGCTAGTTCCAATAACCCTAATTTAGGCTTGATAATTTTTTGATGTAAGTTCATAGTAGTTAAGATTTATATCATCATAATTTAACAATTGTCAGATTAAATCCTAACTACTACATTTTACTTCTTCAGACATTTGCCCATGTCCATCCTGGATTACCGATTCTAACTTCTTTTTGAAGCCAGATAGCAGCCGAACAGATTCGTGATATATATCCAAGTATTGGCATAGCTTTTCTGAGGATGGCACTTCTGAGTATTTATATGTATATGGGGGGGGAAGTAAAGATTTTTAGCATGGGCCGTATTCCATAGATCATGTCTACGATCAGTTTTAGTACGCTACTTACTTCTTTCTCTTGCTGCTTGGAATCTATCAACTCAGGACCATTACTAGAATTATTCTTAGAGCCCATAGTACCCCCTGGTTTTTTATCACTTAAATCCGCTCCATTAGCCGGCTGGGAAGTTGTAGATCTGTTAGAGCAGATCTGATCGATGTCAGCTATTATAGCTTTTGCTTTTTTACAAACTTTCGTTTCCTCGAATCCGCAGGAACTAGAAACGCAATTTAGGAGCACCAATGTTAACTTAATGCGGTAAATAAAATTTAATTGTTTCTTCATTTGTTCAATAGCTTTATATCAAATATTTTATTTTCCGTATGGCTTATTTTAAAGTCGTAAAATACATTAATCAGATGGGAAGAAAAAAGATTAGGCACAGTTTTTACATTTTTTTACCTTTCCGTTTAAGCATTAAATAATAAACTAATTAGATAAGGAAGGTATCATTGATGTTTTAGAAATGCATGTGTGATACTTCAACAGAAGTGCGACATTTTTCTTTTCCATTTTAGGTATTTTCTCGCCCGTGGTAAAATATGCTCGTTGCTATCCCAGTACATTTGAGTAACATCTGGTTGAATAGCTGTTTGTGGTTCTAGTTCTTTAAATTTTTCCCAAGGAGTTTTGCCTCCTAATGCGGAATGCGGCGGTTTATGATTGTAAAAATATTCCCATTCTGAAAGAAGTTTTGGTAAGTTACTAGAAGCATCTTTAAGATTTAGCAAATGATAAAACTCTACATTGTTGATTCCGACAGTTTAATATTATTATTGCGTAAAAGCTGAATGCTTATGCGTTTAGGACCAAACTTATAGTTTTTACGTAGGTCAATAATAAGTTTTTCAATATCAGGAGTTACCTTTAGCTTACTAAGCTTATTAGGTTTTTGCGTTTTATCCTGTAGCCCTGCTAGACCGCCTAGTGTATACCTTTTTAACCAACGATAAAGAGTTGATCTAGGAATACTACAACGCCTAGCTGCCTTGCTTATAGAGCCAAACCTTTCATAAGCTTGTATCCAAGTCTTACGTGCATTAACCTTACGAGTTTTATTGTGCATTACGCTATTATGTGGGGTTATGGATAAGTTTAACAACTTAACCACAATCCCACATAAGCTACTATAATTTTATATTTTTATAAAGTGTTTTTTGTAGCGTTTCTGTTGAAAATTCACAACTAAACCAGTGTAGTCATTGTTCGTAGTGTTGTCCATCTCTATAAACATTTAAGGGTTAACTAGTTAATTTATAACTTTTATCGCCTTGAAACAGTTTATAGAACACTTCCATAGATTTAGCGATTTCCAGATTTTTTTCTTCTTTCCCCTTTTGTTCCCCTAACTGGATCCTTTTTTTTCTAATTTTTCTGCTACTGACATAGCAATTTGGTTTAATCTAGGGTTAGATTTTTTTATAGTTTCAAGTAAATTTAGATGATCATCTACCTTAAGCATATACAAAAAAGCTTCATTAGCATAGCTAGTATAGTCTTTTTCTAAAAGATCTATAATTAAACTTATATGATCAATCTTGATTAAGAAAAAAGTAAGAGTAAAAATGCCTTGCACTGGATGGTCTATCTACTCGCCTTTAAGGCTCTTAAAAAATTTCAATAACTTAAGGTTTCCAATTAACTTTATAGACATTATTTTGGTATATACGCTATCTTTATTATTTAGATGGTGTCTTGATGGTACATCTTCCTAAAAAGCGCGCAGGATCGTATAAAAATAGTATAATGGTATGGGCATGGTTGAGATGCCTCCTTTTTGCTTATACTTGCTAATAAATATGTTGTATGAATGGTTATGCTAATTGCTAAGTGCTCGCATTTGCTAGGGATATTGTTTAGGTCGTTGGTATGGTTGGTGGTGCCCATTGCCCATCTCTTTGCAGAAAAAGTAGAAAAAACCACAAAAGTAGAAAAAACAAAAAAAAACCAAAAAATAGACGAAGTAAAACAAGCAGCAAAAGAAGAAAAAGTAGAAAAGGCACTTGAAATTCTAGAGCGAACCTCCGCCTATTACCAAGAACTAGAGAACTTTAGTGCGACTTATCGTGTAACAATTAAATATCCAGAAGAGGATATGGTGCGGTATGATAAAATGCATATCACTGCTCGAGGACAACAATATAGGCTATCCTATGACCAAAAAGAGACAATAACCGATGGGGAAACCGTTTGGGTATATGATAAAGCGCTCAAAGAAGTGACCATTAGCGAATATGACAAAACAGGTTCCGATTTGAATTTTGCTGAGCTATATAATCTCTATCAACAAGGGTATCGATCGGTTTATATAGGGGAACGTATAGTGCACAAAACCAAAAATATAATACGCGATGTTGTTCAGTTAACGCCTGATCATGAGGATAGCAGTTTTAAAAGCATTACCCTGGAGGTGGACCGTGCTACCGCACAAATTCATAGCTGGGAAGTAGTACAAAACGAAGAAACAAGGTATATTTGTACAGTTTGTAAATTTGCTGTCAATATTCCCCTGTCGGATACCTATTTTACATTTGATGTAGAGGCGCATGGCGACTTAGAGGTTATAGATCTACGGGAAAGTGAAGAAGAGATGGATGTAGATGAAGGGTAGATGATCCGTTTGTTGCGCCTATTCAAGTTAAGGGCTCGTGGCAGGTTGATGGGATTAAACACTAGCCTTCTTTCGAAATAATTTACCATTTATGGAAGTCATTCAACAACATTTAAATGAAGCTGAGCATAGTATGGATAAGGCGTATAGCCATGCACAAGAAGCTTTTGCAAAGGTTAATGCGGGACGTGCACTCCCTACCATGTTGCACCATTTGATGGTGGTCTATTATGGGAATCCTACGCCACTCCATCAAGTAGCTGCTATTACTACTGCTGATGCACGTACTTTGGCCGTGCAACCATGGGAACAAAATACCATTCCCCATATCGAAAAAGCGATTGCGGAAAGTCAGTTGGGGTTTTCAACTAGAAATGATGGGCGTACGGTTGTGGTTACCCTGCCGCCTCCCTCTGAAGAAAGACGCAAGAATTTGGTAAAACTTATTAAAAATGAAGCAGAAAAAGCTAGAGTGGTGATTCGAAATATTCGTCGCGACTATAAAGAAATGGTCAAGGCAACGCAAAAAGAGGGTATACCAGAAGAGGCCATCAAGCGGGCAGAAAAGAAATTACAAGAGCTGACAGATGGCTATATTGATAAAATCAACCATCTTTTAAACTTAAAGGAGGCAGATGTGATGGCTGTATAGTCCGTTTGCTACGTGGTAGCTTGCAAGTAACCCAATGCAACCACCATCCGATTTATTTTACACTAACCAGACAATAGATAATGCTCACGATAGCTGATTTACATGTAAGCGTAGGTGATAAAAATGTGCTGAAGGGCATTAACCTTCAAGTAAACGTAGGTGAGGTACATGCCATTATGGGGCCCAATGGCGCAGGAAAAAGCAGCTTAGCAGCTGTTTTAGCTGGTAAAGCTGGCTATGAAGTGACCAAAGGGCGTATCTTGTTCCATGGTCAGCATCTATTGCAGCTAGCGCCAGA
Organism: Candidatus Cardinium sp. TP; assembly: GCF_025215055.1. GTDB lineage: Bacteria > Bacteroidota > Bacteroidia > Cytophagales > Amoebophilaceae > Cardinium. The sequence continues at coordinate 22,089 of NZ_JANAVR010000011.1, read as the reverse complement.
GGCTAGAGCGGCACTTGGTCTTTTTTTAGCCTTTCAATATCCAGTTGAAATCCCAGGCGTATCGACCACTAATTTTTTGAAAACAGCGCTCAACCAGATCAGAAAACAGAGGGACTTGCCCCCTTTGGATGCCGTTGCGTTTTTGGAACGTCTAAAAGAAAAACGCGAGTTGTTGCACATGGATCATGCCTTGGTACAGCGTTCACTCAATGAAGGCTTTTCAGGCGGCGAAAAAAAAAGAAATGAAATGTTGCAAATGGCGCTCTTAGATCCTTCTTTGGCCATTTTGGATGAGACGGATTCTGGTTTGGATATTGATGCCTTAACAGTTGTATCACAAGCCATCAATCAGTTGCGTCGGGCAACCAATGCGATGGTGTTGATTACCCATTACCAAAGGCTATTGGATCATGTGGTGCCAGATGTGGTGCATATTCTCTATGATGGGAAAATTATACAATCCGGCGATGCGACACTGGCTAAGCGGTTGGAAAAAGAGGGGTATGCGTGGATTACACAACTGCATTGATGATGGAATTTACAAATTGGTTGGCAGAGGCTTTTAAGACCTTTTCTGTTACAGATTCTTTCTATACAGAACGCTTATGGGCATTTAATAAATTGAACCAGCCTGCTTTTATAGCGGGCCAAAAAGAAGACTATAGCAACCTGCGTGCCCTCCTTTCCTTATTGACGCGTCAACCCTACCATGCTACACAACCCATGCAGCATACGCTACCGATAGAAATGGGTGGATATACTACCATTACCTTGACTTTTATCAATGGCATATGGTTGCCATCTGATAATGGCCATCAGGGTATTCGGTTGCGTAAGGTAGCAGATCTATCCCTGCTGGAACAAAAAGAGGTATTGGCCACTTATATGGCTGATACCGAAGCCAGCGATGATCTTTTTGTGCTATTGAATAGGTTATTGGCGCAAGAAAGCTATCTGCTGGAAGTTGCAGAAGGCAGCCACCAAGTGATTGCCTTACAACATGTGCTTACTGATGTTGGGAGCCATATCGTTCCTCAGCTGCTGGTTAAGCTAGGCAAGGCTAGCCAAGTAACCATAATAGAGCAGTGGCATAGTGGCCCAGTGCAACCTTTTGTTAACCATTTTACCCATGTTCTTCTAGGAGAAGCGGCGCATTTGTCTTACTACACCTTGTATATGGATGCATCATCGTGCAGCCAAGTCAATACCCTGTATTGCAACCAAATCGACCATAGTACCTTTACCCACCATACTTTTGCCTTTGGAGGAGCTATGTTGCGCATGCATATTAGGTCGCAAATCAATGGAAGTCACGCCCATGCTGGTCTATATGGGCTCTCTACCCTTGCTGCAACAGAACAAGTAACGCAGCAGATCCAAGTGGTCCATAGTGCACCCCATAGCCTCAGCAAACAACATTACAAATCCATCTTAGGCGGTCAGTCAACCGGTCGTTTTAGCGGTAAAATTTACCTCACACCTGCCGCACAACAAACCAATGCCTATCAAACCAATAATGCGTTGCTTTTATCTGATGCGGCCCATCATTATGCCAAACCACAGCTGGAAATTTATGCAGATGATGTTAAATGTTCCCATGGTGCAACAACGGGCCAGTTGGATGAAGCACAACTGTTCTACTTACAAACACGTGGCATAGCTGCTCCTTTAGCCAAAAGATTGTTATTAGAAGCTTTTGGTAGCGAAATAATTGACGCTGTGGAGCCAGCCACCCTACAAGCCTATTTATACGATCAGCTCTTAGCAAAGCTTGTCAAATTGTAGTATCTTCGGCTTATTAACCTAGTCAATCGCTACTGATGTTTGCTACGCGTCCTTTAGATGTAAGCCAGATTAGGGCTTTGTTCCCTATTCTAAATCAACAAGTTTATAATAAACCCTTGGTCTATTTGGACAATGCTGCTACCGTCCATAAGCCGTTTGCCGTTATAGATAGTGCCACCCATTTTTACCAGCAGGATAATGCCAATATTCATCGTGGGGTACATGCCTTATCGGCTCGTTCTACGACCGCTTTGGAGCAGACCCGTTTGGCGGTACAGAAATTTATAGGTGCCCCTGAGGTAGAGAATATTGTTTTTACTTCAGGTACTACAGCAAGTATTAACTTAATTGCGGCTACATATGGAGCGATGGTAATAGGGGAAGGGGATGAAGTAGTTATTTCTGCAATGGAGCATCACGCCAACCTTATTCCTTGGCAACGGCTTTGTAAGGAGCGCAAAGCCATTTTAAGGGTGATACCCATAGATGATACAGGGCAATTGACCCATTTTCCCTGTACAGACCGGACTAAGATCGTTGCCTTAACTTATGTCTCTAATACATTGGGTACCATTAATCCCATTCAAACCATTATAGACCAAGCCCATGAAAAGGGTGCCATAGTGGTCATTGATGGGGCACAAGCAGTAGCCCATATGCCAATTAACGTCACCGATTTAGATTGTGACTTTTTTGTCTTTTCAGCCCATAAAATGTATGGGCTTACTGGGTTGGGTATTTTATATGGTAAAAAAAAATGGTTAGAAGCGATGCCGCCCTATCAAACCGGTGGGGGAATGGTTAAGCACGTTACTTTAACCGATACCATCTATCATGATCCGCCCTATAAATTTGAAGCAGGCACCCCCCCATTGGCTGCCATTATCTCTTTTTCAGAAGCGCTCAATTTTATGGGTAAGGTGGGCTATGCCCGCCTAGCTTCTCATGAAACAAGCTTGTTGGCCTATGCCTTGGCTGGCTTGGCCCGTATGCCCGAGGTACAGTTGGTGGGTACTGCTACCCATAAAGTAGCTATTATTGCTTTTAATCTTACCAATATGCACCACTTAGATGTAGGTCTATGGTTAGATGCAAAAGGCATTGCTGTGCGTACAGGCCATTGTTGCACCCAGCCCCTTATGGATAGACTGGGCATAGAAGGTGTGGTGCGTGTTTCTTTTGCGGTTTACAATACCATTGAAGAAATAGATCTATTTTTAGAGGCATTACAAGAGATTATTCATAAAGGAAATCGTTGATATGGTACAAATAGCATGTAAAACGGTTGATCAACACCAAGACGAAATCATAGATGCCTTTGCCACCTTAATGGGTGATAGAGTCGCTATGTTGGATTATCTTATTGATTTAGGCGATACCTTAGTCCCTATGGATCCTGTATATAAGACAGATGATTACTTGGTGCAAGGCTGCCTTTCTAAAGTATGGGTCGTGGATCAATTGGTACGGGACCAACTGTTTTTCCAAGCCGATAGCAATACAGCTATTACAAAAGGGCTGATTAGTTTGTTGTTGAAGGTACTTTCTGGCCAATCTGTGCAGGCTATTGTAGCAGCGGAGCTCTACTTTATAGAAGCGATTGGTATCCGTTCGTTGGTCGGGTTTCAGCGTGCCAGTGGTTTGGTACATATGATTAAAACCCTGAAAATAAGAAGTTTATCTAAATTTAGTATATAAGAAGTGGCGTGCGCAACGTATGGTATGGCCCTGCCCATGACCCGTATTGTTGCCAAAGAAGTCTAATCTGTCATGCCTGATCTTAGGCCATTTTAAGTAGTATGAAAACCTATATGAACAATTCGGAACCAGCTCATCTCCCGGATACGCTTGCAGTAAATGCAAAGTATCCCCCACATGCCTTAGATCTAGAAGAGGGTGTTTTGGGTGCATTGATGTTAGAGAAAGAAGCCTTAGTCAGTGTCATCGACCTCTTACGGCCTGAAAGCTTTTATAAAGAGTCCCATCAGGAGATCTATCGTGCCATTGTGCGGCTGTTTAATGATTCCGAGCCCATAGATATGCTTACGGTAGTCAATCAGTTGCGTAAAGATGGTAAATTGGCTACGGTAGGCGGAAGCTATTATGTTAGCTATCTAACGACGCGTATTAGCTCTTCGGCTAATATTGAATTTCATGCCAGGGCTATTTTAGAATATGCCATGCGCAGGAAGTTAATAGAAATTTCCTCTATGGTTCAGAAGCATGCTTATGATCCTACCATGGATATTTTCAATACGTTAGACCGTACCGAACAAGCACTATTTGAAGTTTCTGATGGCAATGTGCGCAAGCGTTATTTAGAGATGCGTTCTTTATTGGTAGAAGCCTTTGATAATTTATCCAATCGTCGTACCCGCACCAATGGCCTCACCGGTATTCCCAGTGGATTTACTGCTTTAGACCGTATTACCTCTGGTTGGCAAAAATTTGATTTGATTATTATTGCCGCTAGACCTGGTATGGGTAAAACCGCTTTTGTACTCTCTGCTTTGCGCAATGCAGCGATAGATTATAAGACCCCTGTAGCTATTTTTTCCTTAGAGATGGGGGCATTGCAGTTGGTCAATCGATTGATATCAGCTGAAGCGGAGTTAGCGGGTGAGAAAATAAAGCAAGGTAAGCTTATGGACCATGAGTGGGAACAATTGCTGCATAAGACAGCTGAACTCTCCAATGCACCGATTTATGTAGATGATACACCTGCACTCTCTGTTTTTGAGTTGCGCACTAAGTGTAGAAGGCTCAAGGCCAAGCATGATATTCAACTGGTGGTTATTGACTACTTACAACTGATGTCAGGTGATCAAAATAGAGGAGGCGGCAATCGTGAACAAGAGATTGCTTCAATTTCACGTGCGCTTAAAAGTATTGCTAAAGAGTTGGATATTGCAGTAGTAGCCCTTTCACAGTTAAGCAGAGCGGTAGAAACACGTGGAGGGAGTAAGCGTCCCCAGTTATCTGATTTACGTGAGTCTGGTTCTATTGAACAGGATGCCGACCTGGTTTTATTCTTATATAGACCAGAATATTATGGCTTAACCGAGGATGAGTCGGGTAACCCTACACAAGGGCTTGCAGAGGTTATTGTGGCCAAACATCGGAATGGCGCATTAGATCAGGTTCATTTGCAATTTATGGGCCGATATATGAAATTTATGGATGTCGATATGCCTCCTGCTGCGGTGCAACCGGAGCAGTTTGTCATTCATTCGAGTAAAGCCAATACATTAAATGATTCATTGGAATTGTTTTAAAGAAGGGGATGTTGTGGTTATGGGTACAGATGCCCTATGGGATCATTTATATCCGGAAAAAATTATTGAAAAGATAAATTTGGATCTTTCTGCAGAAGAAAACGCAAACAATTTAGTAGAAGCAGTATTCAAAATTGAGCCAAGATCCGAATGTAGAGATCCCTTATCGAGATAAAGCAGTCGATGATGACCCGTGTGTTCAGCCTAAAGGAGGTAAGCCAGACGATATAACTGTTATTGTCGTTATGTATGGTAATGCTTCCGATAAAAAATTTAGCGGCAGTAAAATTAATACAAATATTTGCTTTCCAGCGAGAAAAATAGAAACCGCCCACTGCGTGGGCTTTTAATGAACTGTTTTTCTAATCCGCTGCACAACTGTTCGTTTAAAGATTATAAGTTTACTGAAGCGCCAATTTTTTTATCGGCAGCCAAAAGCGCTTTAAATGGACACAATGGAAACAAACGCCCATTAAAATGATCGGTATCTTTCGTTCAAGTCACTGGTTTTTGCGTTAAAAGAACACCGCCCCTGTAAAAAGTAGCGGTGTAGAAAGTGTCATCTTACAGATGATTAGGAAAAACAGTTTCCTTTAAAGCCCCCAAAGGGGGCGCTTCCTGTTTTTCCATCTGTAAGATGACACTTTCAGCGACTTTTTACCGAGGGCTTGATTTTATCCCACTTTTTTATCAAGAAAAAAGTGGGATAAAATGCATTATTAACCAGTATCGTGAACAGATACTAGGTAAATGGTAGGTTACCTGCTGTGCGTTGTGCTGTATGCAGGAATGCATTACAACCATTCAGCATGGTTTGAATGGCTGGTGTGAATTGGTCAAAATATTTAGCAAAATGGCGATAAGCCTTGCTAGCGTTTTTGGCAGCCTCTCTGGCCTCTATCGTATAATCCAATGGCTGTTGAAGTTCTGGAAGTGAACAACCATCTGTAAGAATAGGTGCCCATACATGTTGAACCTTGTGGTTCATTCTATTCGCTTTATCAAACGTATCATACGCGTTATTACGCAACTGTTCAAACGGATCTGCATTAAAAAACACGTCATTAACCTCATGGTATTGGCTATCGATGGCATCAATAGTAGCATGCGCATAGATGAGTATGGATTACAGGGTATCCATCATATGGTCACTAGGCATCTGATAGGCAGGTGTAGCATCCTCATGGTTGAGCACAAAGCTAGCAATATGCCTACTATAATTTTTACTTATAGTAGGCATAGATTGCTGTAATCTGGTGTGCACATACTGCACCAGATCGTCTCTATCAAGTATAACCGTAGCATCGTGGATAATAGATTGAGCAATATATACAATATTGCCCTTAGTGACAAGCAGAGGATACTCTAAAGCAAGCTTCATAACAAGCGCATGTTCACATAGCTTATAAGCATGTTCCTTTAGCTTAGGCATAATACCTTCTACTTCTACCTTGCCAATAGCAGTTGGCTGGTGATGATGAACATAGAGTCTTTCTCTTTTTTTTTGAATAGAGGTATACTGATCGTAATAAAAAGGTAGTTTATATGTTTTTGATTGAAAACGGGCTTCTATCCCTGTAATATTACGATTCGCACAGCGTGCCGTTTGATCTACTTTTTCAGTAGCATGCCAACCTTGCTTATTTTGGTTGGTATGTGCTTTATCACTGCGCTGCACTCTACTTATAGGCATGCTATTCCTGCATGTATGCAGCAATAAGTAGATCAATGCATAAAGAGATGTACTTAAAAGGAACATAGACTTGTTTGTATAATCCTGTTCTAATGCTATACATCCATCATGATACTTCTCTTGATGCAATAGGGTACATTGCCCTATTTGCTCATAAAAAACCCAACTGTAACCATACTATATATTTTTCAATATAACAAGCTATCTATCTTAGATTTATGGTAATTATAATTTGATGATTATCAGTTAAAAATATAATTAAGTATAATAAATACGTTTTACCCTTTGACTGATTTGGGTGAGTAATTCGTAGGAAATAGTACCTAATCGTTCTGCTAGTGCATCTATGGAGTGTGTGGCATTAAAAATAATCACTTCATCCCCACGTGTTACTGTTATACCTGTTGCATCCACCATAGCCATATCCATGCATACGTTCCCTATAATAGGGCATGTATAACCTTGAATAAAGACCCTACCTTTTCCGCAGCCAAATGATCTACTTAAACCATCTGCATAGCCTATCGGTATGGTAGCAATGGTCATGTCTTGCGTAGCTATCGCTTGGCGGTCATAGCCGATGCTATCCCCTTTTTGAATAGCCTTGACCTGTGAGATGGTGGTTTTAAGTGTACTAGCTGGTAGTAGATGGCTCTGTATGGTTTTGTCAACTCCTACACCATGTAACCCAATGCCTAGCCGTACCATATCAAATTGAAATTGTCGAAAACGTAGGATGCCATTGGTATTTAATATATGTTTTAAAGGCTTTATACCCAGCTGTTTTTCTATATATTGCGTCATCTTTATAAACCGGTCCACTTGTATAAGCGTATAGGGATCGTGCGCATCTGCTTGTGCAGCAGCTAAATGGCTAAAAATACTCACGATATGTAGACCGGGGATTTGTTTGCATTGTGCTATGAGTAGGTCGAGCTCTGTTTCTGCTATACCCAAACGGTGCATGCCCGTTTCTACTTTCAGGTGAATGGGTAGGTGTTGGATCGATCTTTCTGCTATAAAGCAAGCTAATTCATCCAATAATGCTAAGCTGTATATTTCTGGTTCTAAATGGTGGTGTAAGAGGGCATCAAAGTGGTCATTGGTTGGGTTCATTACCATAATTGGTAAGGTGATGCCTTGTTGGCGCAAACAAATGCCTTCATCCATATAGGCCACCCCGAGATAGTCCACCCCATGGCGCTGTAGTAGGGAAGCTAGTTCAAAACTGTTGCTATCACTACCGTAGGTGGAAGCTTTGACCATAGCCATAATTTTGGTAGCTGCATGTAACTGTCTCCTAAAATAGGAGAGATTATGTCTAATCGCATGCATGTCTATTTCTAAAATGGTGCCATGGGTATTTTTTTCTATGGCTTGGACAACCCGTTCTAACCGAAAGGTACGTGCTCCCTTTACTAAGATGGTTTCATCTTTAAAGGATGGCTTTTGCGCTATAAAATCTGCTACGCTAGGCAAAAAAAGCGTTTCTGGTATCGAAAAAAGTGCGCTGTATTGGCTTATCATAGGTCCAATGCCTATCAATCGATGCACTCTATGTTGCGTTAATAAGGTAGCTAGTTCCTCATAGAGTTGGTGATCTGGTGTAGCAGATTGGAGCATGTCCGATAGAATAACTGTTCGTTTGGCAGGGTGTTGTTGCATAAAGTCTAAGGCAAGCCTTAGGCTGACGATATCGTTGGTGTAGGTGTCATCTATAAGTTGGCATCGATTGATACCTGCTTTGAGGGTCATACGCATCGGTATAGCTTTCAGTTGCAGCAGTGAACGCTGCAGTTGTAGGGGGGGAAAGCCATTGTCTAGCAGGTAAACCAGGCAATGGGTGATATTCTCTATCGAAGCATGGTCTCGAAAGGGGATGACAAAGGTATGGCTTTGTGAGGCTGTAGCAATGTCTAATCTGGTTTGGTTAGCTAGCTGGTTAGACGTGACTAGGTAATTTGCTTTTGGGTTATGGAAAGACCAGTTAACCCCTATTCCCCCATATTCCTGCATAAGGGTCTGGTGGACCAGTGGATGGTCTTGGCAGTAGTAAATGGTGCTGCACCCCGCAAACAATTTGAGTTTTTCTTCCAGCTTTTGCGTGATGTTTTGAAAACCTTGGCTGTGTGCGGGGCCGATATTGGTCAGTAGTCCATGCGTGGGTTGGATCAGTGGTGCTAATTTTTCCATTTCACCGGTTTGTGAAATACCTGCTTCAAAAACACCATATTCATGATTGGGTGTTAATAAGCTGATGGCTAGGGGTACCCCCACTTGAGAATTATAACTATGGGGGCTACTAATGGTTTTGTATTTTCTAGACAACAATTCATGCATCCACTCCTTGACAATTGTTTTTCCATTACTGCCTGTAATACCCAATAGCGGCAAGCGATATTTTGATCGATAAAAAGTAATAAATTGGTGTAATGCCGCTAATGTATGGGGTACGGCTAGCACATTTACATCGTTGTATTTTTCGATCAGTGAGCAGTTATAAGTCTGGTTGACTACAAACTGGCGTATGCCTTTCTGATAGGCTTCTGGTATATAATCATGACCGTTGTGGTTAATACCTGCAATGGCAAAAAAAATCGGAAAGGGGGTCAGGGGTTTGCTTCTGCTGTCTATGCTTAATGCTGTTATAGGCAGATTAGTGGTTTCACCAGCCACTCGGCCAGCTGTAACCCTTACTAAGTCATTAAAGTAGGCAAGTGTGTGGTGATGGCGGTGCATGACTAACTGAGTTTGATTGGTTATTAGATCAATAAAATCAGGCCTATTTTAAACCAGTATCGTATGTGTTCAGGCAATGGCGTCAACTTAAGGAATATTTGTATTGATTGTCAGATAAAAGTATCTATGCATCTATTCTTGCCATTGGTTAATAATCGATTTTATCCCAATTTTTTCTTGATAAGAAAGTGAGTAAAAAACGAGTAACTTGAACAGATACGAAAATAGATACAATAGAGGGAAGCACAAGGCAAAATAGCTACCAGCCCACGAAAGTTGGCAACCCTATTAGCAATGTGATCCCGCTGGGACTCGAACCCAGGACCCTCTCCTTAAAAGGGAGATGCTCTACCAGCTGAGCTACGAGATCAACATGAATTGGATAATTGTAAATTTATTCAATTTTTAGTGAAAATAAAAATTATTACTGACTAATGCTACAGGTTGCCCTCTATCCCTGCTTGTAACTTTTCTGCATTATCTGCTATACGTAGTGCTTTGATCATATCCAATATAGCCCCATCTAATATAGCTGCTAAATTATGTTCAGTATAGCCAATGCGATGATCGGTTGCACGGGCCTGGGGAAAGTTATAGGTTCTGATTTTATCTCCTCTGTCGCCTCGTTTGACCATAGACCTGCGTTCTATACCAATTGCTTCTTGCTGTTTTTTTACTTCCATATCATAGAGGCGGGAGCGCAATACTTTTAAGGCTTTTTCATAATTTTTAATTTGCGATTTGCCATCCTGGCAGGATACGACTAGTCCAGTGGGGATATGGGTCAGCCGTACAGCTGAATAGGTCGTGTTGACCGACTGGCCACCTGGACCAGAAGAGCAAAAAGTATCCTTGCGGATATCATTTAAATCCAAGTTGATTTCTACTTCCCCTGCTTCTGGTAATACCACTACACTGGCTGCGGAGGTATGTATACGGCCTTGTGTTTCCGTAGTAGGGACCCGTTGTACACGATGTACACCAGACTCATATTTCATAAGGCCATATACATCTTCACCAGCTATGGTGCAGACCATTTCTTTCCATCCACCAGCCGTACCTTCTATGGTATATACAATGGAAAAATCCCATTTCATTTTTTCTGCAAAACGTTTGTACATGCGAAAAAGGTCTCCAGTAAAAAGGGCGGCTTCGTCCCCGCCAGTACCAGCCCGAATCTCTAACACAATGTTTCTGCTGTCATTGGGGTCACTGGGGGTGAGTGCATCGCGTAATTGTGTTTCTAGATGAGTTTTTTTATCTAAAGCAGAGGATAACTCTTGTTTGGCAATCTCACGGAAGGCTTCTTCTTTTTCCGTATGCAATACCTCTTTGGCTTCTTTTATATTTTCTAATACCAGTTCGTAGTCTTGGTATAAATGGACAATTTTGGATAGCTTTCTGTACTCCTTATTGAGTGCCGCATAAGCCTTCATGTCATTTAAGGCATCGGGTTGATAGATGGCTGCTTCTACCTCATGAAACCGCTCTTTGATCGACTTGAGTTTTTCAATCATATGTTTTTGATCTATCCGCTTAACCGTATGTCCATATATTGTTTCCGTCGTTTTACATTTAGCCTTCTGGTAATATTGCCTAAAGGTAAGAAAAAACGCCCCTTGAAAAAAGTTGCGATTAGGAAGCACAGTTTACCGATGAAAAGAACAACAGCTGCAGTGAAGGCTAAAGGGTGGCCCCGGTTTTCCAGTTGTAAGCTATGCTTGTAGCAAATTTTTTATCAAGGCTTCTTGTATACCACTTTTTGATTAATCAAAAAGTGGTATACAAGAAGCTGACACGATTATCTAAAAAGGTATACAATACCAATCTAAAAGGATGCTGGACAGTAGGTTGCTGCTGAAATGCTAACCAAATAACTTCCTTTTACGCTACTTTTTGTACAATAGCTTCAAATGCGCTTGGATGGTTCATAGCCAGGTCGGCTAGTGCTTTTCTATCTATGTCCATATTGCTTTGCTTAAGTTTGCCCATAAACTGTGCGTAAGCCATGCCATGGAGGCGAGCTGCTGCATTGATGCGTTGTATCCACAATGACCTTATGGTTCTTTTTTTTGTTTTTCGGTCCCTATAAGCATATAAAAGTCCTTTTTCAACTGCATTTTTAGCTACGGTCCAAACATTTTTTCTTTTGCCCCAGTAACCTTTTGCTAATTTTAATACCCGCTTTTTACGTGCTTTTGAAGCGACCGCATGAACTGACCTTGGCATGTTTTCTTCAAATTTATAAGTTGATGGTATACAATAGTTACGCTGGAATGTTGTGCGCCCTGTCTCCTACAAATTCCGCACATAAGCGCATGGTGCAAAGAACTTCATGGCGCAACAAACATAGAGCTAAATGGCGAGCAATTTGCGAATAGTGGGTGCATTGGTTGTATGGACCAATGTACTGTGTGTAAGGTATCTTTTTTGCTTTGTGCTTTTAATGTGCTTTGCCAAGCAATGGTTCTTAAAAGCATGCTTTCGCTTAATCTTGCCTCTACCTGTCACCTGAAATCTTTTTTTTGAACCAGAATGTGTTTTAACTTTTGGCATACGTTATAACGGGTTTAAAGGTTGAATGCACGCAAATGTTTCATAAGTAGCGCTAGTTCAAGTATAATGCTAGAATAAACTTAAATGTAGTAAAAAATCTTCAAATAACAGCAATCGCCATTTAAAGACACCCCTATTTTTTGTATCTGTTCACGCAACGGCGTCAACTTAAGGATCTTTTTTTTGTTGATTTTCAAATAAAAGTATCTATTCGCGCTATTGGTTAATAATGCATTTTATCCGACTTTTTTCTTGATAAAAAAGTGTACAAAAAATCAAGCCCTCGGTAAAAAGTCGCTGAAAGTGCCATCTTACAGATGGAAAAACAGGAAGCGCCCCATTTGGGGGCTTCAAAGGAAACTGTTTTCCCTAATCATCTGTAAAATGCCACTTTCTAAACGGCGACTTTTTACAGGGGCGTTGTTCTTTTAACGCAAAAAACCAGTGACTTGGACAGATACCTAATAAAAACCACTGCGCTGAACAGATACTATTTTTTACCTACTAAGGGCGCTATGGTGAGGCTCATTTTTCTGCCTTCTAGTTTGGGCAATTGCTCTACCCTTCCATAGGCCTCTAATCCTTGTGAAAATCTAAGTAAAATGAGTTCGCCTCTTTCTTTAAACATAATCTCCCTACCTACAAATTTAACACAGACCTTAACTTTAGCGCCTCCTTGTAAAAAGTTAATGGCATGTTTTAACTTAAAATCAAAGTCATGGTCACTTGTATTTGGGCCAAAACGGATTTCCTTTATGACGACTTTTTGGGCATTACTTTTGATCTCCTTGTGTTTTCGTTTTTGCAAGTATTTGAATTTAGCATAATCCATTACCTTACAAACAGGGAAATCACCGCCTTGCGCAATTTCCACTAAGTCCAGTTCTTGCGTTGCGGCAATGGCCAAGGCTTCACGAATGGTGTACACACCGGAAACGACATTATCACCAACCAAACGGACCTCCGATGCAGTGATACGCTTGTTTACATTATGGGTTTCTTTTATTATGTTTTTCAAATGGCCAAATATTGATTATGGTCTGCTATAGGCATCAACTTAACCAGTATGCTGCTGGCTAGAAGCTTAATATACAAATATGTAAATAAATTTTCAATCCATCCAAGCAAAAACCTAGCAGGCCTTTATGGACTATTTATTTTAGATGATCTTTTGACGCTATTTTAGTGGCTGATCGGAGTACTAAAAATAGGCCTACTATAATCCAAGGCACGCTAAGCCACTGCCCCATGTTCAACCACATGTCATCTTCAAATGCTACTTGATTTTCTTTATAGAACTCATAAAAAAAACGGAGGCAGCCAACTGTTACCATAAGGCTGCCAAAGATGCGACCGGGAGCTAACCTTTGGCCTTGTTGGCGCAGCCATACAAACAGTATGATAAAAATTAAAATACAAGAGAAGGACTCATACAATTGTGCGGGATGTCTTGGAATGCCCCAAGTATAGACACTGGCTTTATAGCCTCCATTTTCTTTTTGAAGGGTATAGGATAGAGGGGTACCATACGTTTCATAGATTTTAGGTGATGTGTTAAAATAGGATTCTTGTATTAAATGATCTTTTAAAGATTGCTCTATGAATCTTTTAACCATCTTTTCATCTGTCATAGTCTCTTTAAAAGCAATAGACAATTCAATGGGCTGATAAGGGGCTTTTATCGCTGGGATGTGCGACATAGATGCTTTACGTATGGTTAGACTTTGAATGGTTGAAGCATGCTGTTTACATAGGTGCTCGTGCAATTCCCTAGCGAATACTACGCCATAGTTAGAGCCAGTTGGTTTGCCAATGATTTCAGAATTCATGAAGTTACCTATGCGAATAAATGCACCACCTAAAGCAACGAGCATAGCCAGACGATCCCAGATCCATAAAAATTCCCCAGGGGAGCGACGGTTTTCAAAATAGATGCGGAGAGGGGAAATAGAAAACTTAATCCGTTTTACATATAGAAATACAGCAAGCACCATTCCAACCGCAGCCCCATGACTGGCTAAACCGCTGAAGCCCGTTATTTTAAAGGTAGGGGAGAAGGTAACAGGTAGAAATATTTCTAAGAGGTGGTCTTTGTAATAATTCCATTCATAAAAAATAACATGTCCTAAACGAGCGCCAACCATTATGCTAATTACAATATAGTTTCTTAGTTGCTCAATGGCTTTGTGTTCTTTACCTGCTTTGGCAAACATATAATAGCAAATGGAATAACTTCCCAATACACCAGTAGCAAAGAGCAAGTTATACCAGCGCAGGTTTAAGAAACCTTTGGTGAATATCTCTGGAGATACATCCCATATAATGGTATTTAGCATAAATGTTAGGCTAGATAAATTGAAGATAGATAATGTTGTATAAGATTTATTAAAGCTGCAAAAGCTTTTGTAGCGTACAACAGGGCTGGAGCTACGATACCATTTGACTTTGGATGGCGTTTAATCAAACACCATCCAGTGTGATGGGACAACCTCTATGCATGTGCATGCAAGGTCTACAGGTAGGGCCTTAACGGATAAAAACTCAACTATTGAGGAGCCAGTCCACTAGCAAGCGCACACCGAAACCTGTGGCACCGGCATTATGGTAGGCGCAAGGTTGTTCTTTCCATACGGTACCAGCGATATCTAAGTGTGCCCAAGCTGTTTTTTCAACAAATTGCTTTAAAAATAAAGCAGCAGTAATCGATCCTCCGCCTTTTTTATTTCCTGTGTTGCGCATATCGGCAATAATCGAATCCATACTTTTAAGGTAAGATTCTTCTAATGGCATTTGCCAAATCTTTTCACCCGTTCTTGGAGAAGCAGCCATCAAGCTATTCATCAGCTTTGGATCGGTGCCAAATATTCCAGCTATACGTGTGCCGAGTGCAACGACCATAGCACCTGTTAGGGTAGCTAAATCCACAATTGCATCTACACCGAGCTTTTCTGCATAGACCAGTGCGTCCGCTAGGGTTAGTCTACCTTCGGCATCTGTATTGTCTATCTCAATGGTCTTACCATTAGAAGCCGTTACTACATCACCAGGTTTGGTAGCACTTCCATTAATCATGTTTTCTGTTGCAGCGATAATAAAATGCACCTCTTTATTGGGTTGAATTGCACCAATCGCTTCTGCTGTGCCAAGCACTGCTGCTGCACCAGCCATATCAAATTTCATTAACTCAATCTGTGCATTCCCTGTTTTTAGGTTCAGTCCACCACAATCAAAGGTGACCCCTTTTCCTATGAGGGCAATCTTAGAGGATGGCTGAGCCATTGATTTTGGTTTATAACAGAGGTGAATGAATTTGGGTGGCTCGCTAGAACCTTGTGTAACGGAAAGATAGGCACCCATCCCTAAGCGTGCACAATCCTCTTTTTCTAAAATATTTAATTCCAAGTGATACTTTTGGGCTAATTCAGTGGCAGTTTGGGCCAACATAGAGGGGGTTACATGGTTGGCTGGCGCATTGACCAAATCTCTTGCAAGATTAGCACCTGTTGTAATCTTTTGTGCCAATTGAATGGTAGGGTGGTCCTCTACCACATGGAGTAGATCTATCTTTTTTAGGTAAGTGGTTTTGGTATCTTTTTTGGACTTAAAACGTTCGTCTAAATAAGTAGATAAGAAGATGCCTTCGGCAAAAGCTTTTAAGTAAGTTTTATCATTTAATAGCGCCATAAAATGGATGGCTACCGATGGACTATGCAATTGGGCACATGTCCTATAAACTGTGCTTGCAGCTTGTCGAATGGCTTCTTCATCAATGGCTTCTTGTTTGCCTAGACCCACTAATATCACTTTACCTCTTGTAGGCAAGCAATTGGCTGTAGCAGTTGTTCCCTGTTTGCCTGTAAATTGTGCCTCTTGTATCAAAGGCACCACGACATCGTTGTAAAAAGGCAGACCAGCCAGATGCGTAGTCTCAGGTGTAGTATCATTCTGCTCAAAGATACCAAATGCATAACAACCTTGTGCTACTTGTGCTAATTGGCTGCTCAGAAATTGAAAATCAGGATACTGCATAATAAATAGTCAGTTTAAAATTTTAAGTAAATAGCTTTTTCTTTTTTACCAAGTGCTGCAACAGAGCTGGGTATAAGTAAGATAGGATTAAAGATAAACAATAATAAAGAATAGATAGCCACTTAAAAGCTTAAAAATGGCTATTCCTCTTATTAATCCTTTCTATTGAAGAAGTAGTCTTGCATAGACTATACTTTATATAAAGTTGTGTTATAGGGGCAGCTCGTTTATATCATCGTTTTCGTGTGGCCTATTTTTAGCTGCATAGTTGATTACGTGTACGCTATCATATTTCGTTTTGCTGCCACCCAATAATACCAAATGTTGGCCAACAATTTGTATAACATGCTTTTGTTGTCCATCTTTGTCCGTATAGAACCTATGGTTTAATTTTCCTTCTATGTATACTTGTTTGCCTTTGCTTAAATATTGCGCAGCAATTTCTGCATGGGGTGTCCAAAGTATTACTTCATGCCAATCGGTATGGTTGATTTTTTCTCCTTCTTTTGTTTTATAGGTGTCATGGGTAGCCAAGGTAAGTTGTACCCGCATGCGCCCATTTTCTAAGTGGCGTATTTCTGGATCTTTACCCAGATTGCCCAAAAGAATCACTTTATTAACGCTTGCCATATATCGATTGTGAACGTAAAAATAGTTTGCATCTGCGCTTAAGCTAAGACATTCATACCTACTTTGCAAGTAGGTATGAATGGTTATGGTAGCCGTCTATCGAGAGGCATTAATTTGGGAGGGAAATCATAGGCTAGCTTCTAGCCTTTTGAGCAGGGAACCAGCCATAAGATATCCTTTATCTCTTCTTACCTCAAGGGAGCATTTAATAATAAAGGTAAGCAGTTGCGTGGGGTTGAGGCCAATTTCTGCTGCTTGGTGGAATAAAAAAGAAGCAGGATGCATACCGGCTGTAGTATTGGGGTCATTTAATATGATTTCGTTTTTAGGCGTGATGAATCCATCTATACGAGCATATACCTGACAATCCAGTAGTTGGAAGAGGGCAATAGCCTGTTTACGGATTGCATCCAGTAGAGAGGAAGATAGCGCCATAGGGGTTTGTTTTCGTACAATACCAGGTAGATATTTTGCTCTGTAGTCAAAATGCAGCTTCCCTTTGTGCATCTCGGTTGGGGGGAGTGCAATGGGGTGGTCTTGTTCTGCTTCTAGTACAATACAAGAAAATTCCCGTCCTTCTATAAAAGCTTCTATAATAATGACTGCTTCTGCTTGTGTGCTGATTAATAGAATTGGCTCCCGGTGCTTTTGAAAATAAAGCGTTAGGTAGTCTAGTAATGCATGGGGGGTATAGCAAATTTGGTCTGCTACCAGCAGAGGAAATCCGATCCCCTCGCGTGGATCTATCAGCCTATTGAACCAAGCTTTTTGGTCTGCTGGTGCATGGCTTTTCCAGCTATCATAGCTAATGGTTTCCATAAAGAATGCTTTATGCACAGCTGTTGTAAAGGCATGGGGGTCATGTTGGTGCACAATAGTCACGCCTATCGAGGAACCTTGTCTGCTGCTTTTCACAACGAAAGGGAGGCCAACCGCAGCGATGACTTGGTCTAATAGCTTATTGGTATCCTCTCTGTTGCGCCACTCTTTTTGCCTTAAAAGCATAGAAGGTGGTACTAAAAAACCTGCCTGCTGTAAAAGCTTTTGTTGAAATATTTTATCTATTCCTAGTGCAGCTGGTAATATACCAGACCCTGTATAAGGCATTTGATACCACTCTAATAGCCCTTGAAGGGCTCCATCTTCTCCATAAGGCCCATGCAAGCAGAGAAAAGCGACATCGAAGTATTTAGAAAAATCAGCAGGCTCTATTTTTTTCCCTATCTTTTTTATAAATAGGGCATGACTTTCAGTAGCAGGCAATGATTCTATATATAAAGGGATTCCCTCAAAATTAGCTACAGAAGCAGATGGATAAAATTCCCGAATCGTACCCTGGTAGAGGTATTGTGCGTCGATTAGGATAAAATTGCCCAGACTATCTACAAATATAGGCACTGGGGTAAATAACTTGCGATCTAAGTGGTCATAAACCGTGCGTCCACCTGCAAAAGAAATTTCACGCTCTCTAGATTGCCCACCAAAAAATATTCCTACACTAATGGGCATTGGTAAACAATTAGGCCATTTTTTTTAATCCTCCATCTTGGCTGTTTGTATCTGCTGATCTGAGTAGCTCTAAGCGTGTTCTACTAAGCTGCTCTAGGCTATACTTTTTATCGATAACTAATTTTTGTTGGTCTTTTAAGGATGGAGCGGTGTACATTACTTCTCCCATAATGCTTTCACAAATAGCACGCAATCCCCTAGCCCCTAGTTTGAGTGCTATAGCCTGTTCTGCAATCAAATCAAGGGTTTCTTCTGTAAAGGTTAGCGCAATGCCATCTATGGAAAATAGCTTAATGTATTGTTTAATCAATGCATTTTTAGGTTCTGTAAGAATGTGACGCAAATCAGATTTTGTAAGTGGTTCAAGTCCTTTTATAACCGGAAGCCGACCTACTAATTCGGGAATAAGCCCATACCCTTTTATATCTGATGCAGAAACATATTTTAGCATATCTTTATCCGCTACTTTGGCGTTACGTTTGGCGCAAAATTCAAACCCTATCGTATTAAAGTTGATTCGATTGCTAATGGTTCTAGAGATGCCATCAAAAGCACCCCCACAAATAAATAAGATCTTTTCTGTATTGACTGCCGTGAGCTTCTGGTCTGGGTGCTTTCTGCCACCATGTGGTGGTGCATTCACAATAGAGCCTTCTAATAATTTTAGCAAGGATTGTTGGACCCCTTCTCCACTTACATCACGGGTAATGGATGGGTTGTCCCCTTTGCGCGCAATTTTATCTATTTCATCTATATACACAATCCCCCGCTCAGCTGCCGTAACCTCATAGTTAGCCGCATGTAGCAAGCGACTAATGATGCTCTCCACATCCTCTCCAACGTAACCTGCTTCTGTTAAAACCGTTGCATCTATAATACAAAAAGGTACCTCTAGCATTTGTGCGAGTGTACGGACCAAATAGGTCTTACCTGTACCTGTTTCTCCAACCAACAATATATTCGACTTTTCAATGACTACATCATCTTCTATACTTGCTGAGTGGGCCAGACGCTTATAATGGTTGTAAACAGCAATAGACAATGCTTTTTTAGCTTCTTCTTGTCCAATTACATATTCATCTAAATGGGCTTTAATTTCCTGTGGTCGCAGTAGATTAACCGGTTTGATGTCGTTGATAACGTTATCTTCCTTTTGAAGTTGAATAATCTGTGCAGCTTGCGTCACACATTGGTCACAAATACGTCCTTCTGGGCCAGTTACCATCATACTGACTATCTCACTCGCTTTTTTACAAAAAGAACAATGGGTTTTCATAATTGTATGATTATTTTTTTTTCTCTTTTTCCAGCACAAAATCAATAATTCCATACTCTTTTGCCTCATTTGCACGCATCCAATAGTCCCTGTCTGAATGGCGCTCTACAGAAGCATAGTCTTGACCAGTATGTTTAGATAGAATATTATAAATATCCTTTTTAATTTCAATGATTTGCTGTATAGTAATTTCCATATCCGCAGCGGTTCCTTTGGCACCGCCTAAGGGTTGGTGAATCATAATTCTAGCGTGTGGCAGGGAAGACCGTTTGTTGTGCGCTCCTCCAGCCAATAGTACAGCAGCCATAGACGCAGCAAGACCTGTGCAAATCGTAGCGACATCAGGCGAAATATATTGCATGGTATCATAAATACCTAACCCTGGGTATACAGATCCTCCTGGACTGTTGATATAAAGTAAAATATCTTTCTTGGCATCAACAGACTGTAAAAAGAGCAGCTGCGCAATAATAATGTTGGCAATGTTATCATCTACTTGTGTGCCTAAAAAAATGATTCTGTCCATGATCAGCCTGGAAAAGACGTCCACTTCTCTAAAATGTGCGGGCCGTTGTTCAATGACGGATCGTGTCATATTTTCAATATCTGATACATAGTCATGAAGCTGCAAGCCAGTTGCATAACCATTTTTAACTGCAAATTTTTTAAATTCTTTTTTATCTAACATAAAGTAATGGAGGGTAAATTTTATCTTGGCGCCTATAGTAAGCATTTTTTTGAAAGGTAGTATAAAATAATGTATTCACCAAATGTATATTTTATATTTTACTCAATTTCTGTCCTTCGGTTTTGGTGTTACCATGGAAGCAACAAATTATTGTGTAGTGCCTATAATAGAACGAATATGGGTTTGTATGTTAGGTAGGTCATCAGGTGCAAACCAGGTTATATTTTTATCTTTTTTAAACCAAGTCATTTGTTTTTTTGCATATTGCTTTGTGTTGGTTTTGATATGGTGTATGGCTTCTGTTAAGCTACACTGGTCCTCCATATAGTTGAATAATTCTTTATAGCCCAATGTTTGCAGGGCATTGGTTGTTTTGTAGGGATATAGTTTTTCAACTTCTTGGAGCAATCCTTGTTCCATCATAGCATCCACACGTAGGCTGATCCGTTTGTGCAGCAATGGTTTGTCCTGAGTTAGGCCTATCGTTATCTTATTAAAGGGCCTGGCTGTTTGGGCTTGTTGGTTGCGTAGGGTGGAATAGGGGATGCCTGTACCCAGGCAGACTTCTAATGCCCTGATGACCCTTTTAGGATTGTTAAGATCTACGGTCTCATAATAGATGGGGTCTTTTTCTGCCAGCAGTTGGGTGAGGTAGGGGAGGCCTTTTTCTATTAAAGTAGCATTGAGCGTAGTACGTAGGTTGGGTGGTAGGGGAGGTATTTCCGCTAGCCCTTCACAAAGTGCTTTGAGGTAAAGTCCAGAGCCACCGGTTGCAATCACTACATCCTGATAGGCAAAAAGAGTATGGAGCCTTTCTAAGGCTTCTTTAGCAAATCTACCAGCTGTATAATTTTCTTGAATGGGCAGGAAAGCTAAAAAATGGTGGGGGATGCCCTTCATTTCTGCTGGCGTAGGTTGTGCTGTACCAATTACTAGGTCACGATAAAATTGTCTGGAGTCAGTTGATAGAATCTCTGTTTGAAGCGCTTCCGCTAGTTGAATGGCGCATGCAGTCTTGCCTATAGCCGTTGGACCCACTATAACGATTAAGTGTTTACGTTTGGCTGTGAGGGTGTGGCTGAGACGCATGACTTATATTGTATTGATTACTTTAGTGATTTTCATTTTCTGGTTGTTGTTACGGTATGGCTACTATTTTACGGATGCTCGCTGGCTTCACCTGGCTCTTCATCCTCCTCCTCATTATCCTCCTCCTCATTTTGTTTTGTAGGTACTGGTTCTGTTGAATTTTGATTTGGTTGTTCGGTAGGCATAGATATATGGATGCTATTACCAGATCCAATCGATACGATTCCCTTAGGGTGTGTTGTTTTGATG
Source organism: Candidatus Cardinium sp. TP (assembly GCF_025215055.1). GTDB lineage: Bacteria > Bacteroidota > Bacteroidia > Cytophagales > Amoebophilaceae > Cardinium. The sequence goes on along the minus strand of NZ_JANAVR010000011.1, from coordinate 571 downwards.
GTTATAGGTCTTCCGTCAAAGGATAGGTTGTTTTGGTGGCTTGTCATGCTGCTATTTACTACATCCTTTGTGCTTTTTTCGGCCTGGATTGCTCGATCTTTTGTACCTATATCTATTGTATTGTTTGATCCAATGCATACCGCTGCATAGGAGTCAGTTGATAAAATTTCTATAGGTGCATCGCTAGGTTCTGTCTGACTCGTTGGAGGTGGTATGGGTAGCTTGGTATTCTTTTTTTCGCATTTAGATGCTATTAAAATAGCAAAGTAAAAATATATGCTTGATATAAATCTAATGGTACGCATGTGAGTGGTATGGGTTATGCTCTTTCTTTCTTATTTTTTTTTATTCAGTATTGTATCTATTTGGCCTATGAAGTTGTGTATTTTTTGTCCTATTTGACCATCTTTGTCTTTTCTTATATTTTTTAGTTGTTTGTTGATCAAATGTAGTAGTCAAGATTTAATCTGACAGGCAGTAAAAATTTAAGTATTAAAGTTGTCCGTTAAGTTAAATGTGTCAGTTAGGTTGTTAAGATAAGCGATTTGATTATTTTTTTCAAAGACTAATT
>NZ_JANAVR010000010.1 GCF_025215055.1 Candidatus Cardinium sp. TP | reverse complement strand
AAAGCTAGTCCTTGAAAAAAATAATCAAATCGCGTACCTTAAAACAATACCTGACAAACTAAACTTAACTGACAACTTTAATACTTAAATTTTTACTGCCTGTCAGATTAAATCTTAACTAATACACTTCAACAGAAGTGAGACATTTTTCTTTTCCATTTTAGGTATTTGCTAGACCGTGGTAAAATATGCCCGTTTCTATCCCAGTGCATTTGAGTAACATCTGGTTGAATAGGTGTTTGTGCTTCTAGTTCTTTAAATTTTCCCCAAGGAGTTTTGTCTTCTAATGCGGAATGCGGCCGTTTATGATTGTAAAAATATTCCCATTCTGAAAGAAGTTTTGGTAAGTTACTAGAAGCATCTTTAAGATTTAGCAAATGATAAAACTCTACTTTATCGGTTTGTTGTGACCTCTCTACCTTTCCGTTTAGGTGTGGACTTTTAGGTTTAATGGGTCTGAATTTTATAAAGTGAACCATTAATTCCTATTGGAAATAAGCATTAAAAAACTCAGCCCCCCAATCAGATTGGATACGTTGAATCGGGAAAGGAAAATTCTCTAAGATTTCATACAAAAATAAAACTACACTTTCAGCGGTTGGGTCTTTGTATTTAAGTGTCGTACGTTTGTATTATAAGAATATTTTAATTAAAGAGCTGGAATAAGGTCACTCAAGTGCTGGTATTAGATACCGTTTTACACGTTCTGCCCCCAGCTCTTTTCATCTTAAAAACTGAATAGTTCGTTGGCCCTTAGAGCCCGTGTTTGCGACGATAGCTTGTAAGATGCGTCAATTTAGTATAAACTTCTAATAATATGAAATATATAGGCATTGATATATCAAAAAGCAGCTTTGTAGCTGCTTTTCCTAAAGGTGAAGGATTTACTACATCTAGATATACAAATGATGTAAATGGGATTAACCTATTTTTGGCTCAACTTGATACATCCCTGCATCACTGTGTTTTAGAAGCCACTGGCAATTATGGCGCTTTATTAGTAGAGATGCTTATAGCAGCTAAGCTAGCTGTTTCAGTTGTTAATCCAACGCAAATCAAACACTTTTCTAAGGCAATGCATCATATAACTAAAACCGATAAGGTAGATGCGCAACTTATTGCTTTATATGGTGCTAAGATGGAACCTAAATCCTACCAAATGCCTGTAGCGCGTATCCAAGCCTTAAAGCAACAAAAAACACTTTTTTCACAGTTGAAGAAACAACTTACGATGTCTTATAATTTGTTAGAGTCTTTTAGTGTGTTGCCTAAAAAAGATGCTGTAACCTTAAAAGTGATCAATCAAAATATAGCTTCTTTAGAAGAACAAATAGCCTTCTTAGAGCAAGAAATGCTTACTATTACACAGGAACGCTGTAAAGAACTCTATAGACAGATCAGTTCTATTAAAGGTCTTGGCAATAGAACGACTATGGAGCTTATCGTTGCCGCTAGTGGCGGTCACCATTTTGAAAGTGCTAAACAGTTCTCTAAATACATTGGGCTAGCGCCTACTTATGAACATTCAGGCTCATTGGTAAGAAAAAAAAGCCATATTAATCGTCATGGCAACCCGGGGGTTGCGTTCTTTGCTCTATGTGGCATCTTGGTCAGCTATACGCTTTAATAAGGCCTGTAAGCACTTTTATGAGCGGTTAAAAGAAAGGGGTAAACCTAATAAAGTGGCATTGCTTGCAGTAGCTAACAAGCTTATTAGACAAGTATTTGCTATCATGAGGGATAATACTGTTTATGTAGATGGCCATGTATCTAAATTAAAGGTCAGCACTTAGCCTGCCTAAAGAGGAAAGATAATAATGTATAATTTATTATTTGATTAGGAATATAAATTAAAAATATAACAGTTATGATGTGGACTTATGGATAATTTTATCAAGTTATCCATAAGTCCACATCTCAAGCAAAATAAACCTTAACAATGAAATATTTTTATCATAAAAAATTTGATTATTAACATAGTTCGTAAATAGATACTTTTATTTGACAGTCAATAAAATATATTCCTTAAATTGACGCCATTGTGTGAACAGATACGTATAACGACCTGAAGCACAAAATGATGGAGTAGGTGGCTGTTACTTTACAAAATCATAACCCAATACAAAACCTAACCCATTGATACCTATTATAAACCCAGAACTTCCCCTAAACTCAAAACCAAAATCCCAAGACCAATCCCAATAGCAAGCAATGGATTGGTTGAAACTCCTATCAGGCCTAATACCAAAAATAGAGTGATACATCTCCAATAACCCTTGCTCAGCTATATTTTGTATATCCTGAATCGTCACACTACGTTGGTCACTAATATATTTACCTTGCTTTAAAACATCGTACAATATACCTTTGAGGACAGCCGTATCAATATGGACAGGGCAATATTGTTTTTTTGCTAAACCAGGGAGTATCAATAGGAAACGAGGGCCTACATAGCATACTAACTTGCGACTTTTTTCCGGATACAACCGCAAAAAAAGCGGAAAACTAATGGCATGAAATTGTATATGGTCCAAACCAGCATGTGTTATATACCCCTCATCTTTAGTAGATAAAGCATTAATTTCATTGATCACACGAGGTCCAAAAGAAAATAAACTTGTATCTAGTAACTTTTTGCGGTCAACAGAAAACTCTATCGTAAAAAAACAGCTATAGCTATAACACAACCCAGTTTGCAACCCTACGCCATGTAAAGGATGCCATTCTACAACGGGCCCAATGGCTACTTCACCACCAATAGTCCAATGCTTTTCAATGATCTTTTTAGTCCCTTTAACCCAACTTTTTATACCAATATGTAAAATTGATTTCGTTTTTTTATCAAAAAAACCGTCTTGTTGCACTAGATCAGTGCAAGACTCTAACGCAACAGCTGGATGATGACTGACTAACCCTATCCATAATCCAAACAGAAAGGCAACCGCTTCTCTTTTCTTTACCACGTCTATCCAAATGTAATATTGAGCACAGCATGCACCAAATAATTTTTTATAGCCTGCTTTATCATATATGTAAAATTAAATAAAGGGAGGTGGTAGGACGCTACCGCTATCCTTATCATTACTGTTTTAATAGACCCTTCTGACTTAAAAATCCCCCTATTCATTCCATAACGCTACATCTGTAATCCTATACTTAGACAGTAAAGTTCCCTTTGCTTTAATGGTTTTAACCGCAACTTTTTCCAAATCATATATAATGGACCGTTTTTCATTACCAGTAGAATCTATTAAATAGTGTAATTGCAACTTGGGTGCTGCAGAAGAAGTAACTAACCTTAACACACAATCATCTGACTCTGAAAGGAATAGGTTATAACGCTTATCTAAAACCCGCTTATCGACTACAAAACGTTTTACAAAATAGTTTTGCTGTACATGATTATAATAAACCACTGACAACAAATGGGTGGCGCTTAATCGCTCTATAAGGGCAATGCGATCAGGCATAAGTTGAAAAGGAAGAGGATAGGTAGTGACTAGATAATACCCCTCCTTAAAGACCAAAAGTATGGGATCCGTTGGACCAAAAACGCCGAGTAATTGCCCTTTTTCCTTAGGTCCTATGCGACCTGTAGCCGCATCATACCAGAGCGTTACTTCAGCCAATGTAGAAGGTCCCTGTCCTTTCCGTTGTACCTTATAAATGGAATGTTTGGTTAGGATATTGCCTTTGGCGCTACGTCCTTTTACAGACAAATCAGCAAAATTAAATTCAAACTTTTTTTTAGCTGTTCTACTGATAGGAGAAAGTAAAATAGTAACGGTTTCTGCCGCCCCATTGGGATGCACACTTAAATAAACTACTCTAGAACCCTGTGTGCCTAAAGTTAAATCATAGGTTTTATCACGGGTCACACCCAATACTTGAAAGCGCTTGGCAAAGGCAATACCAGTGGCACCATCTACATAAATAAGATGATAACAACGCCTACTGTCTTTCTTCTCATAAACGGAAACATGTATAATATCTTTGCCTATAAAAAGCTTATCTGCTATTTTAGTGACCACATATTTCCCATCTTTACCTATTACAATCACATCATCTATATCTGAGCAAGGCTCGACAAATTCTTCTCCTTTCAACCCATAACCTATAAAACCTTGCTTACGATTTACATAAAGCTTACAGTGCTTAACCACCACATCATGGCGCTCAATAGGATCAAAACTGGTTAATATCGTTTTTCTTTCCCGGCCTTTGCTATACTTTTGCAGCAACCCACTATACCAAGCTATGGTGTAATCCTTTAGGTTCTTTAAATGGTGTAGGGTACGCGCTAAATGGACTTGCAGCTGGGCTAATGTTTCCTGTGCACGAAGGCTATCATATTGTGAGATACGTTTGATCTTAATCTCTGTTAAACGGACCAAATCTGCTTCTACAATGGGGCGATAAAAATCATAGGACTTAAGGTGATCTGCTATAGTCGTCAATAGGTCTTCCCAAGTCTTACACCCCTCTATTTCCCTATAAATACGGTTTTCAATAAATATTTTCTCCAAACTGGCAAAAAACACCTTCTCTTTTAATGCCTGCTGCTCTAAAAGTAACTCTCGCTCCAACAAATCAGTCGTACGGGCTACGGTATAGGTTAAGAGCTCAGGAACCGTTACAAAAACAGGTTTTTCATCTTGAATCACACAAGCATTAGGTGCATAGCTTACTTCACAATCTGTGAACAGATAAAGTGCATCTATAACGGTCTCTGCCAATTGACCCGGCAGTAAATGCATCAGGATTTCAATATTTTCTGCAGTATTGTCGACTACATTTTTAATTTTTATCTTTCCCTTTTCATATGCTTTTAGAATAGAATCAATTAAACTAGTAGTAGTAGTCCCATAAGGTATTTCGGTGATAACCAATGTTTGTTGATCCCGTACGACGATACGGGCACGTACCCGTACCTTTCCTCCTCTTTTGCCCGCATTGTACTGGGTACAATCTGCCAACCCACCTGTAGCAAAATCTGGGAATAAACTAACAGGCTTCTCCTGAAGCAGGTCTATAGAGGCTTCTACCAATTCTATAAAATTATGGGGTAAAATTTTAGTAGCCAATCCTACGGCAATGCCTTCTACGCCTTGGGCAAGCAATAAAGGAAATTTAACTGGTAAAGTGCGGGGCTCTTTTTTTCTGCCATCATAAGAGAGTTGCCAAATGGTAATCGATGGACTATATAAAATGTCCTTTCCAAATGGCGCAAGACGCGCTTCTATATAGCGCGCAGCAGCCGCACTATCCCCGGTGCGCAAATCGCCCCAATTCCCCTGGGTATCTATCAATAATTCTTTTTGGCCTATAGCTACAATAGCTTCTGTAATAGAGGCATCTCCATGCGGATGGTATTGCATCGTTTGCCCTACAATATTGGCAACTTTATTGTAACGGCCATCATCGATTAGGTGCATCGCATGAAGAATGCGACGCTGCACAGGCTTCAAGCCATCTTCTATAGCTGGTATGGCACGCTCCAAGATGACATAAGAGGCATATTCTAAAAACCATTGCTCATACATTGCTTCCATAGGGGCTACAGCAGAGGCTGCATGACCTGGACCATTAGAGCCATTTGTTCCGTCGTATGTTTGGTTCATAGCGTTCAAGAAAGTAAACCGCGTACTCGACTGACTAGCGCCTTTGCGCAGCTTCTGTTAAAAGCTCCATAGCCTTCCCTTTCCCTTCAAAGCCCTTTACTTTAACCCATTTTGCCGCATCTAAATCCTTATAGTGACTAAAAAAATGTAGAATACGCCCTTTTAAGAGCGTACTTAACTGCTCAATATGATCAATATGTGCAAACTCAGGTGCTACTTTTTGCATAGGCAATGCAATAATTTTTTCATCAAAACCAGCTTCATCCTCCATCAATAATACGCCAATAGGCCTAGCTTTAATAACCGCACCAGGTATAATAGGATAGGTAGTTGCCACCAACACATCCGTAGGATCTCCATCTGCAGAAGATGTATGCGGTACAAAACCATAGTTACAAGGATAATACATAGCCGTTGGCATAAATCTATCTACAAATAAAGTACCAGAGGACTTATCCATTTCATACTTTACAGGATCATGATGCATCGGAATTTCAATGATGACAGGTAGCTCATTGGGAAAATCATCCCCTAAGGATATTTTTTCTATATTCATTCCCTTTTATATTTAAATAAATAATTCATTACAAGCATGATGTAAACGAATGGTCTCATGCGTGATATACCCCTACAAATTACAAATTTGTTATCAATTCAGTAACATATTGCAGCCTATACTTAGATTTTTACTGCCCCCTATAGATTAGATAGGTTGTATAATATAGTGTATCTTTATTATTTATTAGGCTTCTTGAGCAACGTTACTGGGTATTTGCACGTCGATCCAAGGCTTTCATTCCTCATCTACGTCTAGTACGTTGTAGCTTTATCCGCCGTGTGTAAAATATAAACACGTGGCAAAAGAAGTCTGTGCTCAATAGCATGAAACCCACAACCTATATGGCAGAGCAAAAAATAGATATACCACTAATTGGTGCCCACACCTCTACGCAAGGAGGGCTCCATAACGCGTTACTACATGGTGCAACAATAGGTGCTACTGCTATCCAACTTTTTACCAGCAACCAACGCCAATGGACAGGCAGACCTATGCACAAATTAGCGCTAGATAAATGGCACGATACATTAGAGAAGACCGCTATGCGCGCAGTGATGAGTCATGCGAGTTATCTAATCAACTTGGGCTCTAACCAAGAAGCCTTATTAACCAAAAGTCGTGCGGTTTTTGTAGAAGAAATAACACGTTGTTTAGCTTTAAACATCAGTTATTTAAACTTTCATCCAGGTGCTGCAACGGGTGATAGTATGGACGCTTGTTTAGACCGCATTGTGAAAAGTTTATGGTCCCTCGAGCCACTTTTCCAACAAGAAACTACTTTACGCTTGCTGATAGAAACTACTGCAGGCCAAGGCTCTACGGTCGGCCATTCCTTTGAACAGTTGGCCTATATAATGAATCGGGTCAAAGAGCGGGTACCCATTGGGGTTTGTATAGATACGTGTCATATTTTTGCGGCAGGATATGATATTCGTACATTGGCTGGGTGGGAGGATACATTGACCCAATTTGACACAATCATTGGCCTCCAACATCTCTATGCCCTACATGTGAATGACTCCATGATGCCACTTGGTTCAAGAAAGGACCGACATGCAAACCTAGGTGATGGGACCATAGGCATGGATGGTTTTCAAGCTATGATGCAACACCCAGCCCTTCGGATGCTGCCTAAATATCTAGAAACACCCAATGGAGAAACCATGTGGACAAAAGAAATAAAACTATTGAAAAATTTGTATGGGTACCATTAGTTGAACAATGCATAGCGTCCTCTTAGGCGCAATCCATTCTAGCACAGAGCTAGAAATGGGTAATGCATATACGTCGTTACCCATGTACGCCAATAAAAAGTTGGCACACAGTAAAAGTAATGAAACGAGCCGTTATGCAGATGGCACTTTCAGCGACTTTTTGCCGAGGGCTTGATTTTTTGTCCACTTTTTTATCAAGAAAAAAGTGGGATAAAATTCATTATTAACCAATAGAGAAAATAGATTTTTTTATTTGAAAATCAATATAAATACCCCTTAAGTTGACGCCATTAGCTGAACACATACCAGTAGCTTTTAAGGCATACCATGTCCTTTTGCGTAATTTTCTAATGCGCCTTAAAAAGGTAACCAGTTGCATAGAATGGCTCAAGAATGCTCGATGCAAGGCAAATAACTCACTAGTTATCTCTTTTAAATAGACACCTAATCTTTTAACCCCATTATGGCAACTATGTGCAAGCCTTTCAAAATCTCTAGCTAAGTGTGCCCAACACAGTTGTCGATGGGTGGGTGGGAAATAATGGTATACGGCGTATCTATCGCTAATCACAATGGAGTTTTGATGATTTAAACCACTATTTTCTAGAACTTTTCTACTTCTTGAATGCGTTAGTTTAAGAAGACTGGCCATAGGCGTGGTAAAGATCCAACACCAACCCAATTTACCACTATTAAAGTGAGAAGTTTCATCTATATGAATCAAGTTACTTTGCTTAACTGTTTCCTCTATAGCTTGGTAAGCTGATTGGCATTTTGAACCTACTCTAGCTTCGCTATTGGAGATACTACCAAGGCTGATATCAAGGTTAAAAATATCTTTTAATATATCCGCTACTTCTCTTTTAGAGTTTTTGTAAAAGCCCGTTAAAGCAGCAATCACTGATTTAATTTTAGGGCCAAATGTATCTCCTGTAACACCTTGAGGGAGAGAAGCTGCGTAACGTTTGCCGCATTGTCTACAACGACCGTGGTGCACATGATAGTTGATTACATAGGGTTGAATATCCGGCAAATCTACTTTTTGATGAATATAAGGATTAGAAGATGGCGTTATAGGGCCACCACAGGTGCATGCATCTGAAATAGGTAAATCTATAACTTCATCTGATACCATCTTACTACGTGTAGTACCTGAGTGACCAGGCTGGCCACCTCTGCTACGGCTGCTTTTTATTGTATTCCGTTTTAGCTTGTACAATTCCCTAGAACTGGGAATAGAGGAGTTCTTTGAGGTTAAACCTAGACGATCTTTTAATCTACAATTTTCATTACGCAGAGTGCTATTTTCTAACTCTAGTAAAGAAATTTCTGACTTTAAAAGGACAATCTCTGATTGTAGGCTTAGAATGATAGATGAAAGATCCTCCATGGGATCATATTAGGAAAAATATCAAAAATACGCTTATGCCACTCTGGGATAAACTCATGCTTAGAAAACGATCCATAATTGAAACCATTATAGATCAGCTTAAAAACATTAGCCAAATAGAACATTCTAGACATAGAAGTATACCTAATTTTTTGGTCAATTTGATAGCTGGAATCTCAGCTTATGGGCTAAAAGAGAAAAAGCCTTCTATAACTAATATATATGGCTGATCTACAATAAAAATAATAACGAACTCAGGTCTACTGGAAACTTTTGCCAATTGTTTGCCTCAAATCGTTTCATTATCTTTTCCGTGTGCCAAATGCATAGCCTTCTTTTCAAATGCGCTTATGCCCGGGAATTTGCAGGAGACAGGGCGCGCAAAAAAGGCTAATCAAAGAATGACCAGTGTATGCCAATATCGGCTGCTTTTTTTAGGCCAGGATAAAATGGCGTGGCAAAATAGGCTGCTGGTGTATGAAAATATTCGTTGATATAACTGTATTTAAAGGAAATCTTTAAATTATTGATGCGCACATTGCAAAAAATGTCTACAATCGGTCTGCCCTGTACAGCAAATTTGTTTTGGCGGTAAAACTGCTGTGCCACTACATCATAGCCATCTCCATAGTAGAGCTCTTTAAAATGTACATTTAGACCGGTTTCTATCTCCATCTTTTTATCGAAAGGTTGGTGTGCATAATAGTACCGGCCTGTATACATATAGGGAGGGAGATAGCCTGTAAAAACTTTGTCCCCTTTGCTGCTTTCCTTGAGCAACATCGTTAGGTGATGGTCAAGATGGAAATAAGTCAAGCAACAAATGTTTAGGTTGCCTTCTAGCGAAAATAGGTAAATAGGGTGGGTTGCTTGCATAGGCTCAGCGATGCAATGATCCGCTGTAGGGTCGACTTTCCTGTAGTAGATATGATGGTTTAGCTTTTTAAAAGATAGCATGGGCTGAATGGCTATGTAGGGTGCATGATACCATAGCGCTGCATCTATAGCTTGTGTAGAGGGTGCGACAAAATCCTTATCCCATAGCCTGTGTCTGCTATAGCCATACGCTACTATATAGGGCGTTTTATGTTTAATGGTATGCAAAGCAACCTTAAAAAATTTGCCTTGGTAGGCTACATTTAGTTTATGATAGCCTCCTTGTTGTAATAGATAGACGCCATCTAACGCCAGCTTCTGCTGCCCTATGAAGTTCCATCGTGTATAGCCACCTAGGTAATGTTCTGTTTCCTTTTTTTTTCCTTGTAAAGGATGATGGTATGCTGCTGATTCAGGCTTAGAGAAATGATAGTTTAAATAAATCTTTTCAAGCCTATAATGTAGTGCGTAACATAAATTGGGTTGTGCTATATCGCCTTTTATCCCTACCTCATTACCGAAAGATTGCATGACCACCCTGTTATCCTCCTTTTCAGGTGCAGCATGGGTGTCATAAGCTATAAAATTCAGTAGGGCGTCATCTAGATTTTCAATCGTGCTTCCATTCATTTTGGAAGCATAATGCAATTCATGGTATAGTTGTAGCGGTTTGCTCCACTCATAATGGTGGTAGAGGTAAAAATTCCGCCTGCGATCTTTATGCATACATTTCTTTTTTTTGTCAATTTTGTTTTCCATGTATGGCTCTGCTAGGAGTGGAAAAGAAGATTGGTAACGCTTACTTGGATTTTGTTCCTTAAATACAAATGAGTCCTTACCTGAACGTACGCCTCCAGTTGCTCTAGCCAGGTATTCTCTATGTGACCAACTTGTGAATAGATGGTAGGCGCCAGATGGGCTTTTAATATGGGTAAAAAGGTCAAAGCAGGGGAAGGCATTAACGATTTTATCATCTTTACGATGCGGCCATTCATTCTCGGTCATGGCACCATACCAATTGGTGCCTATATGCCAAGTCTCCAGCAAGCGTTGGGTGTAGCAGCTATTAAATATGAAACTACCCAAATTGGCTAGCACGACATTAAAATATGCATAGGCTTGGTGTGTGTCGTAGTAACGTATATCTTCAGGGTGTGGAAAGTAACCATCATAAGCAGAGAGCCCATAGGTTGCACCTATATGTTTTGGGAGCTTATAAAAGATAGGCTGCGCAGCGGTCCAGTGGTTACCAAGATCTTGAAAGTTGTAGTGATGCTTTTCTGCCACTGTAAAACGGTCCATTTTGGTTACAGAACGATCCACCCGATGATAGGTTCTGTAGTTGTGTTTTACTGCTCGTGGGGTGATAAAAAAGGTGGAGGTGGCAGTGACTTTTTCCTCTTGAGGTTTTTCAAAAATATCTTCTGCTTGTTCTGCTCCATACGTGCGCAATGGCAGGCCAAAAACTAAAAAAAACAAACTATATCTCCACCAAATCGAAAGATCTACCATTATGATTTACTACTTAAAAAATGAGCTATTCGTTTAGTTAAAAGAATTTTAGTCTTACTTTTTTTAATCAATAAAGTAGCATACAAATGCCTTTGGATTAAGTAAAAAATAAGATAAAAATTCTTTTTGCAAGGTATAATAAATTTTATAAAAATGCGTTTTTTATATCGGTTAAAAACCTAAAGCTTCCATAATTTTTGTTTCAAAAATGGTTTGCGTTTCTTGCGTAAATCCCATCTCCATAGGTATATAAAAGATAGGTAATGGGGATAATAGTTTCCTCCAAGGGAGGTCTATTAATCGTACATAATCTTTTTCTGTGGTTACAATAGCTTTATCTGAATCGCTTAAGCTATGAAATAGACGGGTGATGGCTGATGCATCAGCAGCGCTGAACCAGTGATGATCTGGGAAAGCCAGGTGGGTAATTTGATGGCCATTGCTTGCTAAATAGTTTCGTAAAGGTAGGGGATCTGCAATACCTGTTACCAGTAATAAGGTAGTAGGTAAGCTAGTCTGCTTCCGATTGCTCATTCTGATCGGAGGATGGTAGATGATATGGGAAAAAAAGATCGCCACTGCTTTGGTATGGTATTTTTGTATGGCTATTTGTATGGGACCCATCTTGGAGGGGGGTAGGTTGGCTGGCGTTTTGGTAACCAAGATGATGTCTGCACGGGAGGCTCCTTTGCGTGACTCACGCAGTCGTCCCAATGGTAGTAGGTGGTCCTTAAAAAAAGGCCGATGAAAAGTAGTCAGTAAAATATTTAAGTCTGGTGTTAGGCGCAGGTGTTGAAAAGCATCATCTAAAAGAATCACCGCCACATTCGGCCTATATTCCACAATTTTTGCTACCCCTTTGGCTCTATTTTCGCAAACCGCAATCGTTACATTAGGGTGATCCATAAAATGCCTGTATAACAGGTAAGGTTCATCACCAGCTGTTAAAGCAGTGTCCAACCCATTGATTACTTTAAAGCCGATGGATTTGCGTTTATACCCTCTACTAAGCACGGCGGTGGGGTGCTGCTTGGCCAGCAGTTGAACCAAATAGATTACCAAAGGTGTTTTGCCCGTACCGCCTAATGCAAGATTACCTATGGCGATCACTTTAGGTTTTTGGTAGAAAATACTTTTTTTTAATTTCTTTTTGTAAAGAAAATTACGCAGCGCAACCACACCACCATACCCCCAACTGAGTATTTGTAGCCCTAGCAAATACATAAGATCTATCTCGAAAATAATTGACTGTATTACACAAATAACGATATATTTGTTATATTAATCATCATGCAGCGCTAAACCGATTAACCTTGTATATTGAACACCACAATGACCATAAAAGCACCCAGATATAGTGATACGGTGGTTACTATAGCTGATATTATCAACTGCTTGGAGCAAAAAGTTCAGTTGAGTCAGCATAGTATAGCCACGTCTGGCGTTGTAGTCGGTGATATAGGTAATGTAGTAACTGGTATCTTAATTGCCCTGGATATAACGGAAGCCCTCTTGGAGGAGGCTGTCGAAAAAGGATGTAATTTTATAATTGTACATCAACCTATTTTTGTTGAGCCCTTAGCTCAAATTATACCAGAGAGTTATGCAGGAAGGTGTGTGATCAAAGCGATACAGCATGCACTTACGATTTATGTTTTTAGCAGCAATTTAGACCATCTGGGTCGGGGAACCAGCCATAGAATGGCTAATTTGATTGAGTTACAGCAGACTCGCCCCATTATGCCGCACAAGGTTATGTTGTATAGGTTAACTACTTTTGTGCCCCCTCATGCGACCAAACCTTTAATGCAGGCTTTATGTCAAGTAGGCGCGCTATTGGCCACTCAAAATTTAACAGGTGTGGCGGCTTGTGCTGCTGATGCAAGGTTAGAATTTGCACAAGAAAGTCAACTGGCTTTTATCGTTCCTATGCCTTGTAAAGAACAAATCATTCAAACTTTATTGCATGTCCATCCTTATGAAAAAGTTACCTACCATTTAGAGCAAGTAGAAGTCATTGTAAACAGTACTGGTAGTGGTCTACTAGGTACGTTGCCCATAGAGTTACCAGCCAAATATTTTTTGAAATATATTAAAACAAAACTCACTTTAGCCCATCTTCAGCATACCAATCATTTCGATCGTCCTATCAAAAATGTAGCAGTTTATGCTGGAAGTGGTGGTTGGCTACTCAAAGAAGTACTACACAAAAAAATAGATGCATTTATTACAACAGGGTTACAATACGAGCAGTTTTTAGAAGCGAATGGTAAAACCTTACTGATTGATATAGGGTATCATGCGACGCGATTGGGTTTGAAAAGGCTAATCCTTGCATTATTATCAAAAGAATTTAATAATATTGTAATATTGCGCTGTAAAACTATTACCAATCCTGTGCATCATATTAACGACTAACGAATGGATAAAAATATTGCAATTAAATTGACCAAACTATCTGAACTACAGGAAACAGATACGCATCTTAATGATATTGCTAAGCTTAGAGGCACCCTTCCGGAGGAGCTATATGCATTAGAAGCGCATATAGAAACGTTATCTGCAACCATACAGGAGCGTACGGCATTATTAACCGAGTTGCGGGAGGAGGTAGTGCATAAAAAAGCATTTATCAAGCAAGCGGAAAAAAAGCGCCAGCAGTACGAAGCCCAGCAAATGGAAGTCCGTAACAATAGGGAGTATGATGCGATTACCAAAGAACTTGAATTGCATAAATTAGATATTCAACTTGCAGAAAAATTTCTACGTACTGCTTATGGCAACATAGAGCAAGAGGAGGTGCATTTAGAGGAATTCTGCAAACTTTTAGCGTCAAAAAAAGCTGATTTGATTTTAAAAAAAGAAGAGCTTAAAATCATCTTACAAGCAAGTGAGGCAGAAGAGTGTAGATTGCATGAAAAAAGAAAAGAGACAAGAGCCATGCTAGGTGAGCCTTTATATCTTGCCTATGAAAGAATTAGAAAAAATGTGCCGAACAATTTGGCAGTAGTCCCGATTAAAAAAGGAGCCTGTGGTGGATGTTGTATCGTTATTCCTCCTCAGCAAAAAATAGGCGTATATGAGCGCAATAAAATAGTACTTTGCGAACATTGTGGTAGAATGTTAATTGCTTTGGAACAGCCTATAGATGCCCTTTTATTCGTTAGCTAGGGCATAGGTGAAGCCGTTAAATTAAAGTGGTGTAATAGCAGTGTTTAAAGCTGTTACCGTAGGTTACTTACCATTAAGAGCAAAAAGTTATGGCAGAGGAAGCATACTCATCTCAGGATCTGAGATTTTTTGAGAAAATTCTTTTAGAAAAATTAGAAAAGGCGAACCATGAGCTTCAAGTTTTGGAAAAGGTTTTGAGTCGTCAAGAGGCAGGGCTTGAGCCTGCTGGAAAACCATTTGAAGAAAATGCAGAAGTAATAGAGACAGAAAACGTAGGTCAGTTAGCGGAACGTCAACAAAAGTTTATCAAACAAATTGAGCTTGCGATTCAACGCATTAAAAATGGTACGTATGGTATTTGTGTATTAACGGGTAAGGTGATAGATAAAGAACGTTTGAAAGTTGTGCCGCATACGATGTATGCAGTGGATGCAAAATTACATACAAAAAAATAAGTACAATGGCTAAGTTGTACGCGTCCTATCCTCTGATTCTATTGTGTTTTGTATTGTGTCTCTGATACGGTTAAACAAATACATAAGTAACGCTGGTATTTGTGCTAGAAGGGAAGCAGATCAACTGATTCGGTCCGGGTACATTTCAGTTAATGGGGAAGTGGTACAAAGGGTAGGTACAAAAGTACCAATCGATGCGGTAGTCACCTATAAAGGAGTTGTGTTGCACGCAGAAAAGCGAAGATATATCCTATTAAACAAGCCAAGGGGGTATGTAACCACCATGCGAGATCCTGAGGGGCGCAAAACAGTTTTGACACTTATTAGTAAAAAGTATTGTCCAGAGCGTATTTATCCCGTTGGTAGACTGGACTATGATACCACAGGGCTATTGCTGCTTACCAATGATGGGGATTTAGCGCGTAAGTTAGCACATCCTGCTAGCAGGGTGCCAAAGATCTACCATGTAGTGTTGAACAAGGCGCTAGCCATTGAACATTTGCATGCGATTCAACAGGGTATTCTATTAGAAGATGGCTTGGCCAAGGTAGATCAGGTGGAAATGGTAGAAGCAGATCCTACGCAAATAGGTATGGTTATTCATATGGGCAAGAACCGAATTGTTAGAAGGATTTTTAACCATTTGGGTTATCTGGTGCATAAATTGGATCGGGTAGGCTATGCCCATCTTACTAAGCAGCATCTGCCTCGGGGTAAATGGATCTTTATAGAAGATAAAGCGGTTCGTAAACTTAAAAGTTTGGTATAAGTGCGCACATCTACACCACCTAAGCCTGTTCTTTTATTGATTCTCGATGGTTGGGGCCATGCTTTAGCAACCCGTTATAATGCCATTACAGCTGCAAAAACCCCCCATTGGGATCATTTACTGCAGACTTATCCGCATACCCTCTTGGAGGCATCTGGTGGTGCAGTAGGTTTACCAGAGGGCCAAATGGGCAATTCAGAGGTGGGTCATTTGACGATGGGTGCAGGTCGCGTGCTGGAACAAGACTTAACCCGTTTGAATCGAGCGATTGCAACGGGTGATTTCTTTACCAACCCTATATTTTTATCCGCTTTACGTAAGGCCAATCCACCCGCCGTTCATATCATAGGGCTACTCTCCCCTGGGGGGGTGCACAGCCATCAAAAACATATAGATGCCTTGCTAACGTTGTGTAGTCAAATGGCTATACAAAATTGTTATATTCATGTCATTCTAGATGGGCGTGATACCCCACCCACTAGTGCCGCCACATCGATTCAGTGGCTACAAATGAGATGTGCCCAAATAGGACTAGGTCAAATCGCTTCCCTTACAGGTCGCTATTATGCCATGGATAGAGATCATCGTTGGGAACGTACCCAAGCGGCTTATCAGTGCATCGTAGCGGGTCAAGCCTCCTATAGCGCTGCCACGCCTTTAAGTGGGCTGCAAGCAGCTTATGCGCGGGGTGAAACCGATGAATTCGTACAACCTACTGCCTTGCATGCGCCAGGTCAACCGCCTATAACGATTGCATCAGGAGATATTGTATTTTTTATGAATTTTCGTTCAGATCGTGTTAGGCAATTGAGCCGTGCTTTAACTGATCCTGATTTTGCACATTTTACACGTGCCGCTTATCCCCGTTTGGGTGACTTTGTCTCCTTAACAGCCTATGCAGCGGATATACCTAGTCGTATCGCTTTCCCTCCTTTATCTAAACAAAATGGGTTAGGCGCCTGTCTCTCCCAAGCCGGTTTTACCCAGTTGCGTATTGCAGAAACAGAAAAATATCCCCATGTAACTTTCTTTTTTAATGGAGGCATTGAGCAACCCTTTCTAAATGAAACCCGTTTGTTGATTCCTTCTAAAAAGGTAGCTACCTATGATCTGGTACCTGAGATGGCTGTTTCAGAGATTACCGATCAAGTAGTCCAAGCCATTCAACAGCAGACCTATGATGTGATCATTTGTAACTTTGCCAATCCAGATATGTTGGGCCATACCGGTAACCAATTGGCTACAGAAGCGGGTATTACAGTTGTAGATGGTTGTATAGGTAAAATCATCGCTGCTTTAAAACAGCAAGGCGGAGAAGCTATTATTACAGCTGATCATGGGAATGCAGACTGCATGTATGATACAGCCTTACAGCAACCCCATACCGCACACACCCTAGCACCGGTTCCCTTGCTTTATGTGGGGCGTCCTGCTTGCTTAGCCGCTGGTGGCAGCTTAGCAGATGTTGCACCCACTTTATTGGCTGTATTAGGCTTACGACCTGCTCAAGAAATGACTGGAAAAAGTTTACTTAGTTTTAGATAAGTTAATTTTTATCCAGATTGTTGTGTTTAGCTAAGAAATTTATATAGTGGTCTATCTCTTTCTTGGAATGAAAGAATATCTGTCCATAGTTTACTAAGTGATCAGAACTGATTGACATTAAATTATAACAATGTAATGTGTTATCAATATGTTTTTCTACGTTGTTATGATAAACAGGATCGTCTTTAGATTTCTCAAGATTTGTAAAGCTCTTTGTCCTACATAATTGACTTCGTACAGAAATCAGTATGTCATGTTCATCGCCCTCTTTGCCAGTAGTCAGCTTTGCATATTGTTGATTTAATACATTAACGTCTTGTCTCTTATCCTCTGAAAAATCAAAATATTCAGTTAAGAGGTCTATACAACCGGCCATAATTAGTGTAGGAATCCCGTTCTTTTCTCCGCGCAAAAGGTTAGTTATACGCTTACAAACATCAGAACCGATACGGATGTCGGCTATTCCTTTAAAGCGGTTGCCAATGCTGCTCAACTTTCCGTTGAGTATGCTGACTGCTAGCTTTCTTTCTATTTTTTTCAAAAAAGGATTTAGTATGATACCCTATTGCTTCCAGGCCTGGTTTTGCCTGTTTGTTAAACTCATTTATACTAGATTTAGTATTTTTAAGTACATCTGTGCCAGATAGAGGTACATGGGCGAGCGCTAAAGATTTAATATTCAATGCATCTCTATAGTCGGCTGCTATAATACCAGCTACTAACCCACCCTGGCTATAGCCAAATAGATGGATAGGTAAAGCTTTAAGCTCTTTTTCGGAGTATTGTGGAAATTTACAACTTAATGTTTTTTGTATCTCTTGAATAACTTCTTTTGCTTGCGTATCTATCGATCGCCATGCTGATTTGATACCTTCTCTACATTTTGGCTGAATGATCTCAATAGCTTTACCGAATGTGTCCTCTGCCACATATATGATCGGATCCTCTTCAGATGTATCCATAGTAAGGCCATGCAATAATACCAGCACAGCTTTGGGAAGAATCGTGCTGGCTTCTTGATGCTTAAGTTTGGTTGGTGCGCAACTTGTATTTTTCTTTCCTTGGTTGCCTACAGGAAGATCTCGTTTACCCTTAAAGGGGTTCTCTACACGCTTTAGCAGTTTCCCTACTGATTTATCTAACTTATCATCCAGTTTATCTTCCTTTACCCGTTTATTTAAATTAGCTTCCAGTTTATCGGTAGGTTCGAACGCTAAAGGCTTTGGATTGTGTTTTTTTCCCTTAATTGAACTACCATTGATTTTACACCTACACTCAATGTATGCAAAAACTAGAAAAAAAAGGTGTTTTTTGATGTTAAATTTGAAGATAAGCTAATCGGAAACATTTAGTATCTGTTCACGATACTGGTTGATAATGAATTTTATCCCATTTTTTTCTTGATAAAAAAGTGGGCAAAAAATCAAGCCCTCGGCAAAAAACTGCTGAAAGTGTCATCCTACAGATGGAAAAACAGAAAGCGCCCCCTTTGGGGGCTTCAAAGGAAACTGTTTTTCCTAATCATCTGTAAAATGCCACTTTCTAAACCGCGACTTTTTTCAGGGGCGTTGTTCTTTTAATGCAAAAAACCAGTGACTTGAATAGATACAACATTTATAATAAATATGGTCCCATATTTAGATTAATTTTAAAATTTAAAAAAGTATAGTAGACTTTAATAAATTTATTAAATTTTAACTATTTGTTTGTTATACAGTCTTTTGAAGCTTCTATATTCTTATTCTTAAGTTGGCACGTTTGGTTAAACGGATATATATATTTTTAATTTAACGAAGTTAAGATGTCAAAGATTCATTCCATTACTGCTTATGAAATTTTAGATTCGCGTGGGCATCCAACGGTAGCAGCTGAAGTAAGGCTGGTCTCAGGAGAAAGGGGCTATGCGAGTGTACCTTCCGGCGCTTCTACTGGTGCATTGGAAGCAGTAGAGCTAAGAGATGCGGATCCCAAGCGGTATCATGGCAAGGGCGTATTAAAAGCAGTAGCGCATGTCTGCGCTGTGATTAGCGAAAATTTAGTTGGTAAAGCTATTCATGACCAAGCTGGTTTAGATGGGTTAATGATTGCGCTTGATGGCTCGCCCAATAAGTGCCGTCTGGGTGCGAATGCGATGCTATCTGTTTCTTTAGCCATTGCTAAAGCCGCTGCTTTACATCTCCGGCAACCATTGTACCAATACTTCGCCGGTTTAATAGGTGCCAACTATAGGATGCCTGTTCCTATGATGAATATTATCAATGGGGGTCTACATGCAGACAACTCACTTGCGATACAAGAGTTTATGATTATACCTGTAGGGGCGCCTTCTTTTCGTGATGCATTGCGTGCCGGTGTAGAAGTTTTTCATCTATTAAAGGCTTTTCTTAAACAAAAAGGGCTCAGTACCAATGTGGGAGATGAGGGGGGCTTTGCACCCAATCTACGGGGCACTACAGAGGCCATTGAAGCTATTTTAGGGGCGGTGACCCAAGCTGGATATAAAGTTGGCCAAGACATCTATCTAGGCTTAGATGTGGCCAGTACTGCTTTCTATAGGTCAAACGGGACCTATTATATGGAAGATAAGCCATTCACTAGTGCAGAATGGGTAGCTTATTGGGTAGATTTGGTTCGGCAATATCCGATTATCAGTATAGAGGATGGTATGGCTGAAACAGATCATATAGGTTGGAAACAATTGACGCAAGCACTGGGGGAGCGGGTACAGTTGGTAGGAGATGATCTCTTTGTGACCCATCCTAGCCTATTACAGCAGGGCATAGCAGCAAATATAGCCAATGCAGTGCTGGTTAAATACAATCAGATCGGCAGTTTAACAGAAACATTACAAACCATTTCGCTAGCAAAAAAAGCCGATTATGCTTCTATTATTTCGCATCGATCTGGAGAAACAGAAGATACTACGATTGCTGATTTAGCCGTGGGCACTGGTGTAGGTCAGATTAAAACAGGTGCGGTTTGCCGTACAGATCGGGTCGTTAAATACAATCGTTTGTTGCATATTGAAGCAGATTTACAAGATACCGTAACCTATGCAGGGCGTTATGCTTTTGCCCGGTTTTTAGATAAGCTATAACGAATAGGTATGGCTGTAGTTTTTGTATCAGGGGGTGCTGGGTTTTTTGTATGTGTTCAGGAAATGGCGTCAACTTAAGGGAGATCTATTCTAACACAGCGATGGAAATGGCGAATTCGTACGGCGCTGCTTATGTCCGCCAATAAAAAGTTGGCACACAGTAAAAGTAATGAAACGAACGGTTGTTTCATCTGTAAGATGCCACTTTCAGCCGCTTTTTACCGAGGGCTTGATTTTTATCCCACTTTTTTCTTGATAAAAAAGTGGGATAAAAATCATTATTAACAAGCATCGTGCACAGATACAAATTTTATACCAGCTGTTGAATAAACTGGATGATATCGGTTAAGATTACATCTGCATAAAGTACCGGTATACATTGATCTACAAATAAATTAGGATCTATGGCAACCAAGTTACGCGCATGGAGTATGCCCTTATATATCCGTCTTTTTACTTGAGGATGGTGGGGCCAATCCATAGTTATACACCTGGTGTTTGGGTGGGTTGGATTGATGGGAATCAGATTATTTGAGTTATCTTCTCTGCCTAATTGACTGGCTAGCGGAATCAGCGTATCGTGTCTTCCCCATTTTTTTCCTGTAATCAGTAGTGCATAGGCCTCATTTAGCGCCTCTATAGTTCTAGGCTGGGGGGCTGTTTTAATGTGAAATAATCTTAAAAAATCATTCTGATGGGTCGCAATCAGTAGACAAGGGATCGTTCTATTTTCTTGTAGAAAGTGAGATACACCTTGTATGCATCTACTATTTGGCGCTATGTCTTTTAACCCATTGACAGGTATCCAGCGTGGACGTATAAGCATGCGCATCCATACCTGCAAGGTCATACTCCACTTGATCCTAGATAGGGGGTAATCAATAAGTTGCAAGCCCGCTTTTGCTTGGGATATAAATGCCTGCACATCCCTGCGGCTCCGTTCAAGTAGTGGCGTGCCCATTAGTGGCGCATTAAGTGTAATGATGCACACTATGTTGAGCTGACTTTTATAGGCTTGCCCTAAGTTACAAGCCAATACACCACCTTGACTATAGCCAATGATAATAAGTGGAAAAGAGTGAGGTTCCTGATGATGGCGGATCAGTTCAAGTTGTATCCACTTTAATAACTCTTCTGCTTGCTGCTCTATAGATTGTATGACAGACTTTAGCTGGATCCTAGAGGTTGGCTGCATGATGAGGACCGATTGGCCAAATTGGTTACGCAACTTGGCAGCGATGGGCTTCGGCTCATCTGCTTTGGCGTATAAACCATGTAAAAGTAAAACGGAAAAAGTGGGTGTTTGCGTGAGTTGATGCATGCTATTTTTTTGTGTTAACCTAGTCTACTTGGTGCAGATGTAACCGTTGGACTGCTTTATACTCGAGGTTCAAAAGAGGTCTAGCCCATTGCTGCAAGTTAAGGAAAATAGCAACTACTGTTGCAGCCTATAGAAGAGGGGGCTACTTGATCGAGCCATAGCTTATGCTTTGGCGGTTTCAGAGAACAACTTGGCCATATTTGCGCAGGATGTAATTAAGTTGGTGTAGGCTGCGCTTAAACTACAATCTACCCTACCTAGATGAATCATAACTAGGTATACATCGGATAGATAGGTATTGAGTATCATTTTATTGGCATTAGATTGTATCACTGCATTACATCTTAATTCAGATTTTGTACTAGGGCCATTTACACTTGTTTGCGCAAGCATCATACTATAATGGCTTATAGAAAAATGAAGCAGTAGCCTAATAACACTGTAGAAATAAACCGTATGCATTAATCTATGCACACTATTTTCTAGTGGTACTAAGTTAGGTGTATCTATTGAAAGGGCGTTAAGGTCTGCTTTAATAGACTCAATAAGCGCATGCCCTTTTGTTCGAATACCATGATCGTATTTTGATTTCAATCTATGAAAATAATTGTCCAGGCATTGGTAGATAGCCGTTTTTTTCAGGTGCTGCATCTCTATCGATAATGTTATTTTTACGCATGCAATTTTTTAATAGATTAAAGTGCTTTATTAAATACTTTGTCTTATTTTTAAAACGTGCATTTATGATTTTTTCTATGGATTTTTTAGCCTTATTTACAATGCTGTTATGATGTATCTCCGATTCTGAATTCTTTCCTAACTGATTTATAAATAGATCATTTATTCTATCTATAGTCTCTTCCTTTAGATGCTTAAATAATAGATGTGTCAATTGATCTCTTAACGCGTCATCAGTAGATAATGGACCATCGTTATAGGCTAGCTGAAAATTATCTTTAACTATTGCTCAGGAAAGCCATGCCTAGCCATAAAATCAGGGTAGACTGTTAAAAATAACTTATTGCGCAATGCAATATAGGCTCCTGGATCTAATTCACTAACTCCCGATTGCATCAAATGAACGATGTGATGATCTCTAACCAATAGGTGACATAATAGACGAAGCACCTCTTCATCTTGAGCCACTGTATCATACTTATTTTTATCTCTATTAAGTTCAATGTATTCAAGGAGATATCCTATTGCCTCCTCCTTAAATTTGTTTGTAAAGTTATTTACATGTTCAGAAATAGGTTGCGTAGAGGGGGTGCTTTGAGGAAGTGATGCATTACAAGAACAGCCTAGTGGTTTATGTGCATGACTATGACTACCCAAATAGGAACTATGACATGACATAAAAGAGAAAAGCGTTAGCCAGAAAGATAGGTAATAAAGTGGTCTATGGATTTGCATAAGATGTAAGTTAAATAGATAAATAAAAGCAAAATGGCTTGCGCCAAGCCCTTCTATTAACTTTCCTTATTTAAATATACAAATTTTAAAATAAAAATTGGAAATATGATTTATTATATATATTTTAAATAAAAATAATATTTGCAACTGTGACTATTCCTTATGCTAAAAGAATAATGCTCTTATAAAAAGTTGCGATTAGCAAGTAGCGTTTGACAGATGCATGAGCAGGTCAGTAATAAGCAATGTTAACTTTTCTTATCACAGCTTTCGACGGAAGTATAGTGCATATGTTTATGGCGCACTTCAAGTATCGTATGATTATGTGCGAGCGCATCGAGCTTTTCGTCGATAGCTTTGGTGTGCAAGTGATCTAAAGCACTGTCCCATTCGTCCAGTAGTAGTAAGTTATTTTTACTGTTTTGCAAGATGTTTAGCAACATTTTCCAGTGTTGCTCTCCAATTGAACCTTCTATCGTTTCTATACCAAGCATAATGTTAGGTCCCCATAGAATGGCTTCAGGATATTCATTTTTAATACGCCTTAATAGAGATGATTTGCCACTTCCATTATGGCCTGTAATGAGAAATCTTCCTTGAGGAAGATCGCCACGCTTCACGTGACCCAGAAACAGATTTGAGGTCCAAACTTGCTGGGTAGGGCCTTTGAGGCAATCCAACATAATAGCTAAAGTATCTGATGGACCAATCAATGGTTGTTTAGGCAATTGTGCTACAAATCTATCAAGGTTACCGATTTTGGTATACAAAAATACCATATTGTTTAAGCTAGTACAGAGGGCATGGATATTTTGTAATAGTTGTAAAGCCCGTGGAAGTACCGCTACAAGCGCTCCTAAAGAAGCCAGATGGCTAATTACCTGATGTCGTGCTACTATAATGATGATTGGGACCGCTATTAAGATAGGTAGGCAACTAAATAGCTGTTCTATTATCTTATGCCGTTGTATCAATATAAATAGTTGTTCTATCGGCTGTTTAGCTATGTGCTGTGCTTCCTCGGCATATCGTTGATTACCAAAAAATAGATTATCCCAAATGCGATGAACGGCATGTAAAGCATCCAGTTTCTGCAATTGTATCTGATTGGATAGTTTATGGATCAAGGGCTTTGCTAGCCTCATCGATAGGGCAGCAAGGAGCAGCGCAGAACAAACTGCTAGGGAGGTCTGTATGCCTAATACATATGTAAAAGCAATAACCGTAAAAAGTATATTCAAAAAAACAGAGACCCCATCTACAAAAGTGTGGCTAGCTTCTTGAAAAGTTTGAAAAGACTCTCCAGCTATCCAATTCTGAGTGGTTACCTTATTATGGGCAGTTGCTAAGCGGATATCACCCTTTAGTTCCTGAAAATTTTTTTTGTAATAGTATGCCCAACAACTATTAGACAACTTAGTTTGAAAGAACAGTGCGGATGCACCTAGTAGATAGGCCCATGCTACCAATGCAAAAAATAGGGTGATGTGCCTAAGGACAATTGTTGGACTATATGCAATAGTCTGTCCTGCTAACCCAATGTAGTAAGTGGACAACCCGATAGCCACTTGTTGGAAGCCCACTAAGATGTAGTAGTTAGGATTTAATCTGACAGGCAGTAAAAATTTAAACTCTATAGTTGTCCGTTAAGTTTATTGTGTCCGGTATGCTTTTAAGGTAAGCGATTTGATTATTTTTTTCAAAGACTAATTTTTTGCTATCCTCCCAAGTTTGTATAGGTGTTTTGCCGTAACAGTACTTTCCAGAATCTGGTCTCTCAATGGCGTCAACTTAAGGGATATTTATATTGATTTTGAGGATAATATATATAATTTTATATATATTATTTTGTTTATTATCATAATGGTGTATTTTTTTATTTTATTTTCCGGTAAAAAAGTGTAAGATTCATTTTTTTATGGGATCGTTTTTAGGGAAGAATTTTGTTTCAGAGGGCCCATGCTAAAGGTAAAAATATCTTTACACGCAAAAGAAAGTTGACCTTTCCGATAGTATTTTCTACCATTTTACATTTGGTTAAAAGGAGTTTAGGTATAGAGTGCGAACTTATGGAGCCCTTATCCTGCAAAATACCCCCTTCTAAACAAGCTTTTTCTAAAGCAAAATATAAATTTGCCCATACTGGCTTTAAAGAACTATTGCAAGACAGCATGCGCATAGCTTACCAAGAGGATCCTAATTATGGCACATGGAAAACATACAGGCTTATTGCCGTAGATGGTTCTTCTATACGTCTGCCCGTTTCTTCAGAAATTATATCGCAGTTTGGCCGTTTTAAACCAAATGGAACCAACGGAACTATGCCTCCTTTAGCCAGAGTATCGCTATTTGTCGATTTGTGCACATCACTGGTTTGTAATGCGAGGCTTGCTCCTTGGAATGTAGGGGAAGAAACGTTAGCAGCATCGAAACTACCTGAAGTGATTGAGCAAATGCGTGCGTTAAATCAAGATAAGCTATTATTTATCTACGACCGTGGTTACACCTCCGTAAAGTTTATTAAGCAACACAATGACTCTAAAGTAGATTTTATTTTTCGTGTCCAAGGTAATAGTTATAAAAAACTATGGAAACGGGTTGAATCTGGAGAGGCAGATTTTGATTGTATCGTAGAGAGTAAGGATAAATCTATTAGCCAACAGGTAAGGGTAGTAGCCTTTAGGCTGTCTAATGGTAAAAGAGAGGTTTTGATTACTTCACTCTTTGACCGAGAGCAATTTACATTAGAAAGTATCAGTAAAGCTTATGCCTTGAGATGGCATATAGAAGAGTGCTATAAACGACTCAAGGTAAGCGCAGAGCTAGAAAACTTTTCTGGTACACACTTAGAAGCTGTATTACAAGAATTTTGGGCCCATTTAGTTATGTGTAACCTATTAGCACTCCATATGTGTGATGCACAAGGGCCGTGGAATCCAGAACGAATTGCTGAATATCGTTTAAATTTTTCAGTCCTATTTGGAGTAATGAGTCAAAAGATGTATCAAGTACTTATCGGAAAATATGAAGCTGAACATCTTCAGAAACTCTTCGATACAGCTTGTATACGCGCTAAAGTCAAAATACGAACTGGAAGAGTATATACCCGAGATAAGGTTGATAAACCAAAACAAAATCACGTCTTTAGAAGAGTCTGTTAATCAATTATAATACCTTAAGTTGTAGTAGTCAAGATTTAATCTGACAGGCAGTAAAAATTTAAGTATTAAAGTTGTCCGTTAAGTTAAATGTGTCAGTTAGGTTGTTAAGATAAGCGATTTGATTATTTTTTTCAAAGACTAATTTTT
>NZ_JANAVR010000001.1 GCF_025215055.1 Candidatus Cardinium sp. TP | reverse complement strand
AGTGGAGATGTTGCCTAATGTTTTAGCTAGTTCCAATAACCCTAATTTAGGCTTGATAATTTTTTGATGTAAGTTCATAGTAGTTAAGATTTATATCATCATAATTTAACAATTGTCAGATTAAATCCTAACTACTACAGCTAAGTTGATGCCGAGGCACACTACGATGGTATATAGGATTATATATTACCATTACTAGTTTGTTTACTTATTCTATGATTCGTATTACGGATCATGATGGATGTTGGCTTACTATTCAGTTATTTGGATCAGCTTGTTGTTTAGGCTATCCGTTTCTTTATGATATTTCCAAAAAAATAAGGTCTATTCCAAGTTGGTTTATTGGCCTATACTGGCTAGTGGGTTTATCAGTTTATATTCCTATAAGTTTACTTTTTACCTGGTGGTATCCTCATGATCTTATCTTTACATTATCCTTATCTTTTTCCCATTTATTCATAATCTTATGGATTTTTCCTCTTTATATAGGTATAAGGGTTGTTGCCATTACATCATTAGTAGCTATTTATCCGATTTATGTTGGATGCTATTTTCCTTTATTAGGCTCTTTATTACCATTATGTATGATGGGTATACTGGTATTTTCTATTATTATTTGCTTTAAAATCAAAGTGGGTAATATTACCACACAAAACATTTACCTAAAAAATCAAGAAAAAATCAGAGAATCCCAACGAGTAAAAGCCTCCCTTTATGATGCAGCAATGGTTCCATCAAATGGTTCTGCTTCCCATGCCCCTAAAGGTTATGGATTTATTTTAAACCAAGTAGTTGGTAAGATTGAGGAATCTATCTCCTTCTTAGATAAGAATATTCCAATTTATAAGTAAGATTTACAAAGTATTATCAATAAGTTTTATGATTGGATAGCTTATTTCAATAAGAGAAAAAAATATAAGGACCATGCGCTGTTACAGCCTACTAAGATTACTTTCGATAAACTGATTCGTAAAGTGGAAATGGCATTATCCCAAGAGATTATTGATCCATCTAGGATTCTGTTAGAAACAATAAGCGATGCTGATAAAAGCCTATCTATTATAGGAGATATCAACCAATTAATTTATTTATTGGTTCAATCTGTTTTACGGATTAGTAAAATAGAGAACGATATTTCACCAGTTATTTGTATACAACTACATCCTACTAGTTTGCGCTTTATACAAGCGGATCGTATCGATAACAGCTATCCTACCTTTATGGATTTTAAAGCTACTGTTCTGGTTATCAGCCATTCTACCGTTGACTCGAAAGCGTTACCTAAAGTAAAGAAGCAATATGACGATCTCATGGATTATATGGGACCAAAAGGTAAACAAGAAGTTCCGCCATCCATAGATTTACAACAACAGACCCTATCTACGATTATTGAGGCCCACTACGGATATTTAGAGGCTCTTGATGATGCTAGCAAAAAAGCTATGTTATTAGTATTGCCGAACAAGGTTACTGATATCCTCAGTAAGATGACTATTACCTTACCTATAGATTCCTTAACCTTAGATGCGCCTGTTACCCCTAAGGAACAAGCTGATTCAATGATGGAATTGATGCAGTTCCATGACTGTGTTTGCAAATCCTCTCTTAAAGAGGATCCTATTGATATGAAAATAATTTCTGGCTTGATTTTATTATTGCGAAAACATTTTGGCTTTAAACGGCATGACTCTGGTCAATTGTTTTATGTTCGATCTGTAGGGATTGCTGCATTAGTGGTAGAATGGGTTTTTCACTCTCCTAAAGTAATTTATGCTTCTTTACTTTATGAGTTGGTTCGTCGTACTTGTTTGCCGCTTTCTTATATCAAGAAGCATTATAATTTAGGTGTTTATGCCTTTGTGCTAAATGTGATAGGTATAGATAAACGCCAAGACTTAGATCATGCTTCTTTGCTTTATGTAAAAAATAGATTGAAGGAAGCGATTAAAGAAGATCACGTGCAGCTCTCCGTTTTATTTATAAAACTTGCTGAACGGCTTTATGACCTACGACATGCTTCAGGTTATATCCATCTAACAGAGGTTCAACATATGGCGCAAGAAACATTAGCTATAGATGTGCAAATAGCCAATAACTACTTAGGGCCGGAGATAGGCATCGCATTAGAAAAAGCAGCTAAAGAAGCATTAGAGTTTGTTAACACTAAGAAGAAAGAAAATAATAGTTAGAAA
Source organism: Candidatus Cardinium sp. TP (assembly GCF_025215055.1). Classification (GTDB taxonomy): domain Bacteria; phylum Bacteroidota; class Bacteroidia; order Cytophagales; family Amoebophilaceae; genus Cardinium. Next base: position 109,226 of record NZ_JANAVR010000001.1, on the reverse strand, counting down.
AATTGTTATTTAGTGCAATACTATTGAATACTTTTTTGTAACTTTCAAGGGTTGAATATATTATATTTGTATAGATAAGTATATTTAAGTAATTATTCCTATCAAACTAATTTGTGTGGTTCGTATGGGTTGTTATACTCCACGTGTCCTTTGAAGTTTAAACTTGACAGGTAGATCATGTTCAATTGATCTTATGTTTTCGAAGTAATTTTAAAATTTGATCATGTTTATAGTTTTGCGTGACAAATGGCTCGTTTGATGGCATGTAATTGCCCTTCACTTCACTTAAAAAAGGAATGATGTTTGCCAATTCTTTGTATTTTTCCCAAGTGGTTTCCCCTTGAAGAGAACTATGAGGGCGTTCTTTATTATAATATTCTTCCCAATCTAGAAGTTTAACTTCTAAATCAGGATCTTTAATGTTAACACTACTATAAAACTCATCTAGGTCTGTACGCTGAGTTCTTTCTACTTTACCGTTTAAATGTGGAGCAAATGGTTTAATAGGACGGAATTTAATTCTCCAGTCTCTGAGACATTCCTGTACCTCATAAGCGAAAAATTCTTGTCCTCTGTCAGTTTGAATTCTTTGAACAGGGAATGGAGTTCTTTCCTTGAATTTTTCAAGGAAATCAAGTGTATTTTTTGCAGTGCGCCTTGGATATAGGGAAAGCACTTTATAACGGGTACAATCATCTATAGCAGTATATTGATACAAGCCTGAAGCTATTTTACACACATCCATTTCTATACGCTCTCCTGGTATTTTACAACTATAACGTTTAACCCGTTTCTTTTAATATGTAAAAGACTTACTGCATGTTTTTTAAAAATTTTATGTATGGTATCCAATGAAAAAGAGAGATCATGTAAGCGTTTTAACTCAGTTTGCATACGCCTTGCACCTGACTTTCTACTTGCTCTTAGGTGAAGAATAAGTTGCTCTATTAGATCATTTATTTTTTGTGTAGGGGAAGTATGAGGCTTGCTACTGAGATCCGCTCAGCCTGCTTCATCTAACGATTCATAGCGCTTGAGCCATTTACATAAGGTAAAACGTGAAATATTATAGTGTGCACATACCTTCCCTGCATGACCTAATTTTTTCTATAAATGCATCCAACACAGCCGAAGTTTAACTTTAGCATCCATGTATTTAGAGCTTTCGATTAATGAGAAGTACGAAATCCAACCAATATAAATAGAATACTTAAATTTGTTACAAATCGTTAGTTAACCTTACAGCTTTACTGTAACAACCTATACGAATCACACAGTCTATAAAAATCATATTTGTTGCACAACCTTCTTTGGCAAGTGCATCAACTTGCAGGCGAATCCTCTCATCTTGGGTGCTTCCCCTTACATATCCCACTAATTTTGCCATATATTCTAAATATAATGACTTTATAGTATTTTGTTTTTTAAGATGTAAATATGGTACAATTAATGAACTGTTTTAAGAGGCTATTTCAGTTGTCTTAATAAACACGTTTTCTGAAACAGTAAAGTTATAGCCATTCTAGAGCGACAGTACACTACACATCCAATAGGCTGTTTTACCAAAAGATAAAAAGTATGATTTATGATAAGATTTTAGCTAAATTTGAAGCAGCTAAAGTATAATACATAGATCAATCCCATCCATATATGTTTAAAGTAGCAACCTTATATAAATTTGTTCCCTTACATGACTTGGCACTACTACAACAGCAACTTCAATCTATATGCAGTGCGTTAACGGGTACACTGCTTATTGCCTCAGAGGGAATCAATGGTACTATTGCGGGCCCGGCTGATTTACTAGACTATGCGATGGCTCAGATAGCGGCTATCCCTTCGTTTAATGACTTGTGGTACCAATATTCTGAAGCGGGTCATAAACCCTTTCGCCGTCTAAAGGTTCGGCTTAAAAAAGAAATCATCACCATGCACCAACCAGAGGTGCAATCTATGCAATTACGGGGTCAGCATGTCTTAGCTGCTGATTGGAATAAAACCCTAGACCAAGCAGCTGTTGTAGTGGACGTGCGCAACGATTACGAGTGTCGGTTGGGCAGCTTTAAAGGTGCCTTAAATCCTGAAACAACCTACTTTAGCCAATTCCCTGCTTTTGTTGAAACCCATTTAACTCCCTATAAAGCGCAGCCCATTGCTATGTTCTGTACGGGAGGCATTAGATGCGAAAAAGCATCTGCCTATATGTTGGCCAATGGCTTCAAAACGGTTTATCAACTCAGTGGCGGTATCCTACAATATTTAATGCATACCCATGAAGCACAATCCAGATGGCAAGGCGAATGTTTTGTTTTTGATGAGCGCATATCCCTAGGCCATGGATTAAAAAAAGGCAATAGCCTACTTTGCTATGGCTGTCGTATGCCTTTAACAGAGGAGGATATAGATGCAGATTACCAACCTGGTGTCCGGTGTAAATTTTGTGTAAAACACTAGATGCTTTTTAAATCCAACATAACACACGTTATCATATATGAAAGGCTATTTATTTCCTGGTCAAGGCAGTCAATACATAGGCATGGGTAGGTCGCTCTATCAACACAGTGGGCGAGCACGGCAAATGTTTGAAACAGCTGATCGAATAGTAGGTTTTGATCTGACGCGTATGATGCTGGAAGGTACACAGGAAGCGTTAAAGGCCACTACTGTGGCACAACCTGCTGTTTTTTTACATGCCGTTGCAACTGCTTTTTTGAGTGACACGTTTCGTCCAGCAGCTGTGGCAGGCCATTCCTTAGGTGAAATAGCTGCCCTAGTCGCTATTGAAGTCATCTCATTTGAAGAGGGGCTCCATTTGGTATCAGTCCGTTCTAAAGCGATGCAAAAAGCCTGTCAGCTTTGCCCTGGTACCATGGCTGCTGTATTAGGTATGCAAGATGAGGTGGTGGAAGCCATCTGTGCAGAGATTACAAAGGAAGTAGTTGTACCGGCTAATTACAATTGCCCAGGGCAATTGGTGATTTCCGGTAGCCAGAAAGGTGTCGCATTGGCGACAGAAGCTTTACGTAAGGCGGGTGCGCGGAAGGTTATACCTCTACAAGTAGAAGGAGCGTTTCATGCTCCGCTGATGGCGCATGCCCAGGAAAGTGTAGCCGCGGTACTCTCATCTATTCCTTTTGCTAAAGGGATTTGTCCCATTTATCAGAATGTGACTGGACGCCCTGTTACTGATCCCCAAATCATCAAGGCAAACTTACTGCAGCAATTGGTCGCACCTATTTATTGGACCAAAACCATTCACCATATGATGGAAGATGGGATTACGGAATATATAGAATGTGGGCCAGGAACGGTTTTACAAGGGTTGGTCCGCAAAATCGCCCCTACGTTGTCGATTGGCCCTCTTTAACTAAAATTTGCCATACATATAATTGCAAATATCCGACTGCTTTTTGGTTTTAAAGCATCTCGCTTAAATGATTGATCCCGGTTATAGGTATCTATTCACATTACTGGTTAGTGATGAACTTTATCTGTTCACGATACTGGTTAATAGTGAATTTTATCCCACTTTTTTCTTGATAAAAAAGTGGACAAAAAATCAAGCCCTCGGTAAAAAGTCGCTGAAAGTGCCATCTTACAGATGAAAAAACAGAAAGCGCCCCCTTTGGGGGCTTCAAAGGAAACTGTTTTTCCAAATCATCTGTAAAATGCCACTTTTTACACCGCTACTTTTTTCAGGGGCGCTGTTCTTTTAACGCAAAAAAACAGTAAATTGAACAGATGCCTAATAAAAACCACTGCGCTGAACAAATACAAAACTTTTATTAATAAACCAGTCCACTATAGCGTTCAATCATTTCTTTACGCTAGACTATGTAAGCAACCCGCCATCTACCTGAATCACCTGTCCTGTAATGTAGCTTGATGCATCAGAAGCTAAAAAAAGCGCACAGTTGGCCACATCCTCTGGAAGTCCCGCACGTTTAAGTGGAATCTTGTCGACCCAGCCTTTCTGTAGGGATGCGTCCAGCTGGTCCGTCATAGCGGTTGCTATAAAGCCTGGTGCAATCACATTGGCACGAATGTTTCTACTGCCTAGCTCTAAAGCAATCGATTTCGTCAATCCAATCATGCCTGCCTTGGAAGCCGCATAATTCGCCTGTCCAGCATGGCCACTGATGCCTACAATAGAGGATATATTGATAATAGACCCGTTGCGTTGCTTGAGAAAGGTTTTTGTGGCTGCTTGTACGGTGTTAAAAATAGATTTTAAGTTGATATTTAATACTGCATCCCAATCCGCTTCTGACATGCGTAGTAGTAAGTTGTCTCTAGTGATGCCTGCATTATTTACCAGCACATCTAGTCCGCCAAATGCCTCTACTACCTCCTCTATGGCTTGATGCGTAGCCTTAAAGTCAGAGGCATCTGCATGGATGCATTTGACTTGCACATCTAAGGCGCGTAATGCTGTTTCTGTAGCTTGAACCGTTTCTGGATCAGACCCGCAATAGGTAAAAGCAATGTCACCCCCTGCTGCTGCTAATTTAAGGGCAATCGCTTGACCAATGCCCCGTGAAGCGCCTGTAATAAATATTTTTTTCCCTTTTAGATCCATAATAAAAAACGTTCACTATCTCCTTGTTCAGCCAATGGTGTTGGCTTAAGGCGTATATGTGTTATTGCCTGTTCAATAAATAAAAGTGTCTATACACCGACATTGGTTAGTAATGCATTTTTATTTTACTTTTTTTGATAAAAAAGTAAGCAAAAAATCAAGCCCTCGACAAAAAGTCGTTGAAAGTGCCATCTTGCAGATGGAAAAACAGAAAGCGCCCCCTTTGGGGGCTGCCCTGTAAATATAACCTTTTTCCTTATCTAGTAGCATAACAGGATGGAAAGTTTTATAAAAATTGCTCCCATAGCTTGAGCCTTTCACGGGTGTGAATGTATTGCATGAAATATTTCATCATGCTCAACTGTTGCTTCTGCTTGATTTGATCATCTGGTGTAATATAACAAATTTACGAATGGATCATCTCCTTCCATAAACGCTTGAGTAAGATGGGGCTAAACAATGTCCATGGCTTATCTAGACGTATCTGTTCATGATACTGGTTAATAATGACTTTTATCCCACTTTTTTCTTGATAAAAAAGTGGACAAAAAATCAAGCCCTTGGTAAAAATCCGCTAAAAGTGTCATCCTACAGATGGAAAAACAGAAAGCGCCCCCTTCGTGGCCTTCAAAGGAAACTGTTTTTCCAAATCATCTGTAAAATGCCACTTTCTAAACCGCGACTTTTTTCAGGGGCGGTTTTTTTGACGCAAAAAACCATCGCACTGAACGCATACTATGTAGACAGCGGCCATCAAATATATTTCCCTTAAGGCTTCACCATTGGTATATTTGATACCCTTTCAGCATGTAATTGCAGTTCATCAGTTATATCAACCAGTTGTAGTTGTATAGCCAATGGTAGATAAAAGTGTTGAATTAATCTTATTTTCTCTAGCTGCTTTTCGATGGCGTGACCAGCAATCGTTCTTGCATTATGCAACACATCTGCTAGCCTAACCAGTATAGCATCCTGTTTTGTATGACCTATGATTTGTTCGATATAGGTAGCATAATCCTCTTTTTTGTTGGGTAATTCTTTTTCTAAGCGTGCTGCCGCCCATACCGTCTCTGTAATAGCAGGGCCAAATAGCGTCGTTAGGCCTGCTTCTGTAAATGGTGTATTTTGTACTACATCATGGACTAAACCCGCAATAATTACATTGGTGTCTTCCGTTATCGTCAGTAAAATGGAGGCTACTGCCATAGGATGTAAGTAAAAAAGTTCGCCTGTTTTTCTTCTTTGCGTGGTATAATAGATTTTAATTAATTGCAGTGCATCCATTACTGCATCTACTTTAAGTCCTTTCTTCTGCTTAACCTTTTCTAGAAAAGTCGCTTCTGCTTGTATACTTATTGGGTCCAAGACCGTCGTTTGTGTATAAACGACAGGTGAAAGTGTAGCAAATGCCTTCGTAATTTCTTGCACGTTGACAGGTATTACGTATAAATGGGTGATTTCTGATGCAGAGCAGAATCGCTCATAGTACCCGTAATGTGCATGTACAATATGCTGATTTTCTGAATCTATTTTTTCTTCATGCGCATCTAAGATTTGAATATCTGCCATTTCTGCCACTTTATAGGTGGGGGCTATGGCAGGCAATCGTGTGGCAGTGGTGATGCAAAAGCTGATTGCATTGATTTTTTGTAACTTACCTTGTAGCAGTGTGAGTCGATAACCTAACTGTGTATCATCTATATGTATATAGATATCCTTTTTTTGATCGCTATGTAGAGATTCATGTGTGCTACAGGCATATAAACTACTAATGATTAGATTTTTAATGCTTTCTATTGCACACTGTATATAGAGGTGCTTGGTATTGATCATTACATAGGGCGTGTCATATATATTGCTGATTGTTATTGTATCAAAACATTCAGCTAATAGTTGATCAATGCTAATCCAATTCGTAACTAAATGGAGGTTGTATTTCAAATGTTGAAAAATGCTGTTAAAATACTTTTTTAATCTAAGTGCTTGATCTGTATAGGCAAGGGGGCGTTCCTCAGATTGATCCAATCGCATGAGTTGGTGGTTCAATTGGGAGATAATCCAATTGCTTTCATAAGCCAGTACTTCTACTTGTTGTTTGTTAAAAAATTGCCTGGCATTTTGCTCTTCTTTTTCACTGGTTAATGTTTGTATGATCGATAAGCGCTTGCCTAACCCATGCGTATGGTACAAAAAACCGCCCACAAAGATGAAGAGCATGAGTAGAGCATAGGCAATATGCAGATTCAGGTCTAAAGGGTAATCGATCAATGCAACAGTGCCATCCATATAGTGGCGCAAGGTCCACACGACTATACTACTCATGATACAGCCAGTGAGTAGCACGATCAATGGGGTAATAAAAATAGATAAGAGTAGGTTGAGTATACAAATGGTGGTATATAAGTAGCTGAATTTACTCAGGGTAGCCATGCCCGTACCTACTAAAAAAAGAAAATAGACATGACTTAATGGCCATATTACTGATGCTATTTTGCGGATATAGGGTCGTTGCGCAATGAAGGGGTGGATAAAAAAAAGTGTGGCTACAAAGAGGCTGGGTAAAAGAATAAAGGCTTCTAGCCTTGCATGCCATATGGGATGACTGGTAAAAGTATACAAGGAACCATAACCTGTTAGAAGGATATAAAAACCAAACAGTATATAGGGCAAATGATGCTTGGGTAAGGATGGGTAATCTCCAAGATTAAATGGTCTAGTCAAGATATGCTTAGACAATCGCTTCCATAACGGTGGTGGTTTAACTACCGGATCTTGGGCCAACCTATTGGTGCAGTGCGGTGGGTTTGCACTTCGTTTACCCTTGAAAAATTGAATCACTAGCATACTAAGTAGATTCATCACCATAGCTGGGAGTAGACTCCACATACCTGGGTTAGCTATACAACAGGACCAGGTTATAGTCGTTAGACCACCTGCTAGCATACCTGCTAAAACCGCATAGGGATGCAGCGTAATGCCGACTAATGAGAGCAATAAGGGTAGGCTTACCATCGTTTTAAACAAAATAATAGCCATTGCTATCAGTTGTTCTTGCGTGTATAGGGCAATAAGCATGGCCATCATGCCTACCATTGCCTGATACAGCATCGGATTTTTTACCCATTTGAACAGATCTGGGAGATCGTTGGTTATTAAACGTGTGGCGGCGTGCAAATTTGTACCTGCTGTAGAGAGAGTTAATGCGGCAACACCTATCATAAATAACCCTTTTAACCCTAGATAAGCTTCAAAAGAGGTCATGACCGATGGCATTAATTTGCCTGCGTTTTTTTGTGCCAACAGCGCCACCCATAGTAAGAGCAAATTGATACTTAATGACAATAAACCTGCACTGTTAAAAGTCCGTTTTACTTGCGTAGCATTTTCAGCAATTAAAATAGGTGCTACCTGGGCAGGGTAGAAAGCAGGTAGGGCAAAAGCCATACCATACACCATATAGTTCAGTGGAGCCGCATGACGGAAACGATCCCAGCACTCTTTAATGGCTAAAGTAAGATGCGTTTGATCCCCATGGGGGTGGGTTGCCATACCATTCCATAAAATCCAAGCGATGAGGGGGAGCAATATGCCAAAGGCCGCACAGCGTGCTACACGTACCAATGTTGGCGAGTGTATCTGGTTGGACCCAACAGGCAACATGATTAAGAGTGCGGCGATCAGCAGGCTATAATGTGATTGCATGGCAAAGCACCAACCTATAGCCATGGAAAGTAGTTTGCACTGCATAGCAGCTACTGCAGCACTATGTAAGATGCCAGATAGGGCGACTATTTTTCGAATAGGGTTGCCATAGAGCCGCCCCATTATTTCTGCTACTGATCCAGTATTTAAAACAAGATGGAACCGATTGGCCAGCAGGTTGCCTATTATAAAATAGCTGAGCATGCTGCCTGCCCAATATAATAAGCCATCTATATGCAGCGGATTACACAAGACCTCTCCTCCATAGGTTACCGCTAAGATCGCTGTTATAGTATGCGCTGCCGTAAAGTGCGCATATGGGCGGGGGGGATGTTTAATAGCACGGATGCTAACGAATAGGTAAGCTAACAAAAAAAGAAGAAAAATAATACTGTCTAAGTCCATTACCGGTACTGTAATTATTTTGCTGAACAATATGCGTTTTTATAAGAATTTGCTCCACAGTCACCTATCAAATCTTTTAGGTAAGCAAGATAAAGCACTTGGCAGCCCATTTTAAAACCATATGGAAGAGCTAGCGAAACTATTCAAAAACTATTTAGATAGTCTCTGAGATAGCAAAGCGCTAAGGTGTTGCAACGACCTAATAACAGTCTTATTTAAAATAGGATAGTGGATCTCTTCCTCTTTTCCAGTATACACATATCCTATTAAAAAGGCAAACTCGGTAGGCGCTAAAACATCATCCAATAGATATTTATTGATGCGATAGGCTTCTCTAAGCAAGCGTTTTACTTTATTACGCTGTACAGCAGAACGAAGGTGCCGCTTAGAAACAGCAAAAAGAACTTGATTACCTCCAAATTGTTCTTGCTTTTTTTGCAGGTAAAAGACGCTACAGGGATGTAGCTTAAACCTGTGCCCCTCCTGAAAAAGCATTTGTATATGCTTTCGATCGGTTAATCTATGGCACTTGGACAGGTTATTTTTCCCCATAACCAATAGCGGTAGGCAAAAATATTAGCGTTTATGTCTAGGTTCATCAGAAACAGTTAACTTCGCCCTTCCTTTGGCGCGCCTTCTGGCCAATACCGCACGGCCATTGGGTGTGGACATACGCTCCCTAAAACCATGCTTATTACTTCTTTTTCTAAGTGAGGGTTGAAATGTTCTTTTCATAGTTGCTTAATGACCTTATAGATTTTAGATAAATCAGACTTTTATGTTTATATTGCCCTTGCAATGCAAAGTGATCGACATTAGATTTGCCCCTAGCAATTTAGGTAAATCCGTGGTAGAATCCAAATACTTGTATCAACGACCGCAAGCGAGGGGGCATGTCAAGTATCGATGGGGAAATATATTATTGTTTAATAATCAGTACTATTTATGTTTTCAGTAGCCGCTATTGCAGGTTTGGTTTATGTTTGTTGCGCATTAGCATGATAGGCTGTTGTAGGCTTACATCTGTTTCATGTGCTAGCATTTTACGCTTTTAAATTTAATGTTAAGTGATGCATCTCGATGCAATATAAAATAAAGCAGTTGGCATCGTCCTTTTTGATGGGCCTCGTGGTATGGGTGGAGGTCTATGCGGCGCCATCCTCTACTTTGAAGAAGTTAAAGAAAGACATCTATGAAGAAAATCTTATGGCATACAGGATTGAATTTTTCAAACAGCCTAAAGCGGTCAAAAAAGCACCTCGTATGCCATTGGTCTGTCCATTGGACCAAAGTGGCCATTTGGCACAACGTTTGGCACAACGTAAGGCAGCCTATCTACATATGCATAGCTTTAAAGGGTATACCATACAGCTTTATATGGGTCCTAGTAGAACCGCAGCATTAAAAGCACAAGAGTTGGGGCGTACCTTTTGCTACCCTGCTAAGCTTCATTACAGGCAACCCCATTATACCGTTCAACTTGGGTTTTTTTTAGATCGCCTAGAGGCCTATTTGGTCTATTTGAGTGTAGTAAGCAAAATAACGCATGCCATGATTCGACCTTCTATGCGCACTAGGGAGGCCTACTTAGCCGTTAATCTAGGCCCTCATGCCGCTGGTTCCTCCAAGGATATAGTAGGTGATGCATTGCCTGTAAAATAATGGTGGTAAGGATGCATTTAATCTAATCATGCACGCTATTCAATATTTTTGGTTATTTTTGAGCTCATATCGGTGTGCACTTTTGTGCCAGCGCAATAAATCACCCCTTTACAGTGGCTATGGTGCCCCCTGATAGGGATTAATCTATTCATATAACTATGGTTTTTGGTATCTTTCGGTTCAGATATTTGTTTTTTATATGGTTCGTATTTACCTGTTTTGCAGGTCGTCGCCGCAATCACCCTACCAGTCAATCTCCCGGTAAGGTAAGCCAGACGACAGGGCGTCCTTTTAACCAGCCAGATACCCTTTCGGTAGTTCCTTGTAAGGCAACGCCACCTATTCCAGGCATGGTCTATATTGAGGGAGGGTATATGATCATGGGTAACTTAGGTGAAGATAAGTTGGGTACAGGGGGGTGTTCTGCCCAACCTGTTACCGTTAATTCTTTTTGGATGGATGAAGCACCCATTACCAATTTGGCCTATAGAGAATACCTCTATGATTTGAAACAGCGTGGCTTGATGGAACAATATCAGGCTGCTATGCCCAATCAGCAGGTTTTTATAGAGAACTTTAGTTACAATGACCCATTGGTAGACAATTATTTATATGCGCCTGGCTTTATGTACTATCCTGTTGTGGGCGTGAGTTGGGAGCAAGCTATGAAATATTGTGCGTGGCGGACCCAGAAACTTCATGAGGCAATTAAGAATAAGAAACGCAAAGGAAGCCCAGTTACCGAGACTGCTGAGGGATCTTCGAATGGTGAAGATGAACCAAAGCGTGTAGGTGCGCATGCAAGTGAGGAAGTAGTAGATGGGCTCCCTATCGTTCGATTGGCTACTGAAGCAGAATTTGAATATGCTGCGCGTGCTGTAGTGGGCGTAGCCGATATAAACTATTTACAAAGTCATCAACGCAACTACCCTTGGGATGGCTCTTCTCCAAGAGGAAAAGATGGTCGGTTTTTAGCTAATTTTAAGCGCGGTAAAGGAAATTATAAGGGGATGGCTGGTGAATCTGACCATTCGGCACCGACTTCTAACGTCTATGCCTACCCTCCCAATCTACTGGGTCTCTATGATATGGTGGGTAATGTCTGTTGTTGGGTATATGATACCTATAGACCGGTACAAGATACAAGTGATTTAAATCCTGTTAGGCGTGATGGCTTGCTGGACTCTGCTGCGCACTATAGTGCGGCCCATAAAGCTTCCCTGGTGAATGATGATGCGAAAGTCTATAAAGGCTGTTCTTGGGCAGACTGTGCCTATTTTTTACAAATAGGCACCCGGCGGTATTTGAATAAAGATGCGGCTGCGGCTACCATTGGATTCCGGTGTGTGGTTTCTAGCTTAGGACGGTAACAGGCGATTGGCCAACTTATTTTTAGGCTTCTACTACCGCTATGGTGGCAATGCTTACCTGGGCTACACCTGCGGTTAAAAGCGCATGGGCGCAAGAGGTCAACGTCGCTCCTGTAGTCAGAATATCATCCACCAGCAACAGGTGTTTGCCTGCTAGTACACCTGGTTGTATAACTTTAAAGGCATCTTTAAGATTGGCGATACGTTCTATTTTATTTTTGGTTGTTTGAGAGGGCGTATAACGGATCCGTGTTATGCATGCTGTGTATAAAGGCATCTTTAATGCAATAGAAAGCCCTTTTGCAAAAAAATCACTTTGGTTATAGCCCCGTTCTTTGAGTCTTTTGGGATGCAGCGGAATCGCTATAATCCCGTCGATGGATGAGATCATCGGCACCTGATGCAAGATCTGGCCATAGTGTTGCCCTAGCATCTGGCCGATTTTGGGTTGGTTTTTATACTTCATGGCAAAGAGTAGTTGTTCAAGATGACTCTTCTTTCTTAACTTGTAAAGCGAAAATCCATAGGCTATGGTCACTTTACCTATAAAATGGTTGGTAATAAGGTTGTCTACTAATCTATGCGCGTTGGTTTCTGGAAATGAACTCAAACAAATGGTACAAACCCATGTTTCTCCCTGAACCAGTTTATGGTTGCACCCTACGCATAGGGGTGGAAAAAATAAATCCAATAGCCCAGCGATCAATCGTTTCATCATATAGAAGTATGTGTTCAGCGCATTGGTTTTTATTAGGTATCTGTTCCAGTCACTGGTTTTTTGTATTAAAAGAAAACCGCCCCTGTAAAAAGTTGCGCTATAGAAAGTGGCATCATACAAATGATTAGGAAAAACAGTTTCCTTTCAAGCCCCAAAGGGGGCGCTTTCTGTTTTTCCATCTGTAGGATGACACTTTCAACGACTTTTTACCGAGGGCTTGATTTTTTTGTCCACTTTTTTATCAAGAAAAAAGTGGGATAAAAGTCATTATGAACCAGTAACGTCGTGAACAGATACATATAGAAATGAGTATGCTATGGGTTGCTTACAGTGTAGTAGGCATATTCCTTCTGAATTTAATATATTTTAAATCTATTTTTTATGCTCGATAGAACCATTCCACCTAACTTTCAAGAGATTGAAGCCATGGAGTTTCCATGGCCAGAAAAGAATACACTTCAGATGCCATTGTATCTGCTCCACATGGGCAATCAGCCCATTATAGAATTAGAATTGATTTTTAAATCTGGTGGTTGCTATGAGTTACAGCCAGGTGCCGCCTATTTTACGGCTGCTATGTTAGTAGAAGGTACGGCAACCAAAAATGCCCAAGCTATTGCTCATGTGATTGATTATTATGGCGCCACTATTTCCACCCATGTGCGGAAAGATTTTTGCACCCTTTCTCTTTCCACACTTTCGAAACACCTTCGTCCAGTATTAGATCTATTGGTAGAACTCCTGTTGACCCCTAGTTTTCCTGAAAAATCACTCCAAAGGCTCAAAAAGCTAAAGGTACAAGCCATTCAAATGGCCGATAAAAAGAATAGTCAAGTAGCCTATAAGCGGTTTTGTACAGCGCTCTTTACAGCAGCGCATCCTTATGGCAGGAAGCTTACCGTGCAAGATGTTGATAAGATTCAACGGGATCATTTGCAACACCATTATGATCAAGTATTCTTTGCGCATGGTGCTGCTTTTGTGAGTGGGCAAGTCACGCCAGCAGCCTTAGAATGCATCAAACAAGCCCTAGCCCATATCACCCCCCAAACAAGTCTGCAAGCAAATCCAATACCCTGTCGTACGCTGCCTGAAAAAATCCACTTAGTGGATGGGCAACATCTACAGTCTGCCATTGTAATCGGTAAAAAGCTATTGGTCAAAAAGGATCTAGATTTTTTACCCATGGTTGTCGTCAATACCCTTTTAGGCGGCTATTTTGGTTCTCGGCTGATGCGGAATATTCGAGAAGATAAAGGCTATACCTACGGGATTCATTCCAGTATGGTATCATTTTTGCAAGCCGGTTATCTAGCGATTACAACAGAAGTAGCCCAAGCCGTTACTAAAGAGACTATCCAAGAAATTTATAAAGAAATCGCCCTATTGCAAGACGAATTAGTCTCAGAAGCAGCCTTGCAAAATGTTAAAAATTACCTATTGGGCCATTTTTTAACAACCATTAACGATCCTTTTTCTATTATGCAAAAGTTTCAATGCGCCTATCTCCATGGTTTAGACCAAGATTATTATACTAGATTTTACCAGCAGGTGCGCAACATAACCCCTCTAGAAGTTAGAACTTTAGCACGAAAATACTTATCTTTAGATTCCTTTACAGAAGTAGTGGTGCGCTAATGCGCTTAACTGTATGATATGGGGGGGGGGGACTTTGTATGGCCTCCTTTAGTAGGCTTTAATTTGCATTTGATGCAATAAGGGGGTATATTTGAAGCCGTTGGCTTTATATACAGTGCTCAATTTTTTTGTTGGTTCAACTTTTCTTTAAAAAGCGTGGATTATATCAGTTACAAGACAAAATATGCTAATAAGCAAAGCATTAACAAGCAATGGGTGGTTGTTGATGCTTCATTTCAGCCCTTGGGTAGGTTGGCTAGCCAACTTGCTTACCTCATTCGTGGCAAGCACAAGCCCGATTTTACGCCTCATGTAGATGGCGGGGATCATGTGATCGTTTTGAATGCGGATAAAATAGCTGTATCGGGTAATAAATCGGTAAAAAAGATCTATACCACTTATTCGGGCTATCCTGGTGGGTTAAAGCGTGCTACATTTCAAGAAGTTCACGTTGCGCATCCCAAGCGTGTGGTAGAGCATGCGGTGAAGGGCATGTTGCCTAAAAACAGATTGGGCAGAAGGTTATTGCACAACTTACATGTTTGTGAGGGGTCTGTGCATCCCTATGCAGCTCAAAAGCCAACCTCAATAACCCTAAAATACTAATTATTAACGGATGGAAACAGTCAGTGCAGTAGGTCGGAGAAAGACGGCCGTCGCTAGGGTCTATCTTGTACCTGGGACAGGAGATATTATCATTAATCATAAGCCACTTTTGGATTATTTTCCAGTAGAAGAAATTAATCTAATTGTTAAGCAACCTTTGGAGAAATTAGATAGGGCAGGTCAATATAATCTAAAAATTAATGTTGTAGGTGGGGGATTGCGTGGGCAGGCTGAGGCCACTCGCTTAGGGATTGCTAGGGCACTTTGTAAGTTAGATGTAGAAAACAATAGGCCTATCTTGAAGAAAGAGGGGTTCTTAACCAGGGATGCTAGGGTTGTGGAGCGTAAGAAGTATGGCCGTAAAAAGTCGAGAAAGAAGTTCCAGTTTACCAAGCGTTAAGGCTATTTTTATAGTTATTATTTATTATTACCCATAATGATAAAATTAGAATTGAAAGCACTACTGGATGCTGGCGTCCATTTTGGTCATCTCACTAGGAAATGGAATCCTAAGATGGCTCCCTTTATTTTTATGAAGCAGAATGGCATTCACATCATTGATCTGAACAAGACCATTACCTGTATGCAAGCGGCTGCTTTGCAGCTTAATGCAATGGCTCAAGCTGGGAAAAAGGTTTTGTTTGTGGCGACCAAAAAGCAAATTAAGGCTTCTGTAGAGCAGACCGCAAAAGATTTAGGTATGCCCTATGTAACAGAGCGCTGGCTGGGCGGTACGTTGACCAATTTTGTCAATACGCGGAAATTATTAAAGCGGATGCTTTCCATAGAAAAAAATATGCAGCTAGCTGCATATAAAAGCTTAGCAAAAAAGGAAAGGTTAATCATTGCGCGGGAGCAAGAAAAGCTCAATAGGATTTTGCAGGGTCTAGCTAATGTGACGCGGCTACCATCTGCTCTATTTGTAATTGACATTAAGGAAGAGCATATTGCTGTTGAGGAAGCGCGCAAATTGGGTATCCCTATTTTTGCCCTTGTAGATACCAATACCAATCCAGATATGGTTGACTTTCCTATTCCTGGTAATGATGATGCATTCCGTTCGGTAGATATTGTAGTGCGTTACCTTGCTACTGCGATTGAAGAAGGCATTGCATCCTATAAAAAAGAGAAAGCAGAAGCCGTGCCTAAAAAAGAGCAAGAGCCCATCAGTAATGTAGCTGCTAAAGGCCTTCCTAAGAGAGGCATAAAAGTGGTACAGGGGGTAGTCATCAAGAAGGGTGTAGTTGCAAAGGGTAAAGTGGCTACGCCTGTAGCTAAGGAGCAGGTGACTGCAGCTGCTCCACCACTTAAGGAGCAACCAGAAAAGTAAAAATAGCAATATTCTATAATATATGATGGTTACAGCACAAGAGGTAGCTGCACTAAGAAAAAAGACCGGTGCAGGGATGATGGATTGTAAGAAAGCGTTGATTGAGGCAGGGGGTAATCTGGAGCAAGCCATTGATTTACTTAGAAAGAAAGGGCAAAAAATATGTGCAGACCGCGCGTCCCATCATGCCAGTGAGGGCACTGTTTTTGCTTGTGCAAGCTTGGATCATAGGGAGTCGTTTTTATTGGTATTGAACTGTGAGACTGACTTTGTGGCTAAAAATGAATTATTTGTGCAATTGGGTAAAACCATCTTGGAGGTGGCAGTAGCACACAAGCCGGGTACTGTAGCAGCGCTGCATGCCTTACCATTGGGCGATGGGACGGTTCAAGAGGCTATTGTCTCATTTGCTGGCACCACGGGTGAAAAAATTACGCTTTCTACTTATGTCACCTTAGCTGGTGCGGTAACGGTTCCCTACATTCATACAGGTAATCGGTTAGCCGTTTTAGTAGCCTTACAAGGTGCCCAGGGGGAGGCGGTAATCGCTGCAGGTAGAGATGTAGCTATGCAGATAGCGGCCATGCATCCACTAGCGGTGGATAAAGATCAAGTGGACCCAGCTGTTGTAGAAAGGGAAGCGGCCGTTATCCAAGCGCAGCTTATGGATGAAGGGTATGATGGTGTTAAAGCCGAGAAGATAACACAAGGTAGGTTGCATAAGTTTTTTCAAGAAAACACCCTCTTGCAGCAGCCATTTGTAAAAAATGGTAAGTTGACTGTGGCCCAATACCTGACAATCATTGCCCCATCTTTGACCGTTACGGCATTCAAACGCATTGGCATAGGGGAGTAAATAACTACCTTACGGCCTGTATCCACGCTACCTGAAAGTAAGCTGTGTGTTCAGCGCAGTGGTTTTTATTAGTTATCTGTTCAACTCACTGTTTTTTTGCGTCAAAAAAAACCGCCCATGTAAAAAGGCGCGGTATAGAAAGTCCCAGCTTACAGATGATTAGGAAGAACAGTTTCTTTTGAAGCCCCCGCAGGGGGCGCTTTCTGTTTTTCCATCTGTAAGCTGCCACTTTTAGTGGCTTTTTGCCGGGGGCTTGATTTTTTGTCCACTTTTTTATCAAGAAAAAAGGGGGATACAATTCATTATTAACCAGTATCGTGAACAGATACGCAACATTATTATTTATCAACAGTGAAACGCACTCTGCATTTTGTGCAGGCTAAGGCGTCACAGCGGATAGCAGCACCTCGCCATATACCGTTGTCTTAAGCCAACGACTATAGTTACAGGGACTAACCGCCTATAAGAGCTTAGAAAGAAAAAGTTGATTTTGCAATATAACCGTTGTTTAGGTAATGCTTTCTTTTGCTATAACTTCTACCCATTGGGGTGTCTATTTCGTAGATTCCGATAAGCTAATCCTGCGATATCTTTTTATATTTGTATGCTTTAGCAACTTTAGCCTGAATAGGCATTCAATTCATAACAGATTTACTTAAAATGCGTACAAAAGGCCGTGTGTTGGTAGCCATGAGTGGGGGTATAGACAGTTCTGTAACCGCTATGATGTTGCATGAGCAGGGGTATGAAGTAGTAGGCATTACTATGAAAACATGGAGTTATGCCGGTAGTGGTGGCAAGAAAAAAGAGACAGGCTGTTGCAGCTTAGATGCCATCAATGATGCAAGAAATGTAGCGGTTGAGTTGGGTTTCCCTCATATTGTGGTGGATATAAGAGCGGCATTTGGAGGGCATGTCATTGACCATTTTAAAGCTGAATACCTAGCTGGTAGAACACCGAATCCATGTGTGTTGTGCAATACCCATATTAAATGGGATGCCCTTTTGGAACGTGCGTATAAATTAGATTGTGATTATCTCGCAACCGGTCATTATGCAAAAGTACGCGTAGAGGGTGGGCGTTATATTATTTCTAAGGGATTAGATCCTAAGAAAGACCAATCCTATGCCCTATGGGGGGTCTCTCAAGAGAGCCTGAGCAAGACTCTATTGCCGCTCGGTGGATTTACCAAATCGTTTATTCGTTCCTTTGCTGCTGAACGTGGATTTACAGACTTGGTGAATAAATCTGAATCCTATGAAATATGTTTTATTCCCGATAATGACTACCGTGGTTTTTTAAAACGACAGCTTCCTGGATTGGAAGAAGCCGTTAAAGGAGGGGAATTGGTATTAGAAGATGGTACCGTAGTAGGGCATCATGAAGGCTATCCTTTTTATACTGTTGGTCAACGGAAAGGAGTCCCTATTGCTTTAGGCTATCCAGTATATGTAACCGCCATAGAAAAAGAAACCAATCGAGTGGTATTGGGCACTTTTGATCAATTGCGTCGAGAAGGTATGGTGGTACACCAACTTAACTTATCTAAGTATGTAGATCTCCAGGGAAAAAAGATAGATACCCTTACCAAGGTAAGATATAATGACCCAGGCACTCCTGCTGTTATTGAGCAGGTAGGAGATCAAATGCATGTCTTTTTTGGCACTGGTGTTCATGCCATTACACCTGGCCAAGCAGCTGTGTTTTATGAAGGAGAAGATGTAATAGGAGGTGGATGGATTGCCTCTGCTTTTCAAAAAAAAAGTAAATAATATTCTATAATATAGAATTATATACCATTACTTTAACCATATAGATTGTATCTATTCAAGTCACTGTTTTTTTGCGTCAAAAAAAATGCCCCTGTAAAAAGGCGCGGTGTAGAAAGTGGCATCATACAGATGATTAGGAAAAACAGTTTCCTTTAAAGCCCCCTTTGGGGGCGCTTTCTGTTTTTCCATCTGTAAGCTACCACTTTCAGCGGCTTTTTACCGAGGGTTTGATTTTTTGTCCACTTTTTTTATTAAGAAAAAAGTGGGATAAAATTCATTATTAACCAGTATCGTGAACAGATACCTTGATTTTTTGTTACTTTTTTATCAAGAAAAAAGTAAAAATGCCTTGTAGCGGGGTATTTACACTTCCTTCGTTTCTTTCGCTTCCAGCATTTGTAACTGCTTATCGACCCTACCAGTAGCGCGGTACCAAGCAATAGTCGTTATCATTAAAAAGATCAATAATACCCCTGAAAGCGGTTGAATGCTATTGGTATGCAGGAATTCGAGTAAGGCAATTTGTACCCAAGAGGATCCTGCTTTTCCCAAACGGGAACCCAATAGATCTACAGCAGCTTTCCCTTTAATTTTGCTTTCTAGATCCAGTGGAATATAAGCGATTTGGGTCGTTTTATCAAAAAAAGCATACTTGATAGACTTGGCGGCTATATTGTGGATGCCACCAAAGAGCACGATGTAGAGGAGCAGTTTCGTACCCACCCAATGCGTTAAACAAGGCGCATTATTTTTACTATAACTCATTAAAAAGAAGAGACTACCCATAATGCCAATGATTATGGGTGCAATGCGTGCAGTAGCTTTCCACCCAAATTTTCTAAGCATACCGCCACTAAAGAAAAGAGAGATCACCAAGGCAATAACCCCTGTCCAAAAATTAAGTTCTGATACAAAACTTTGGTAATCTACTGCTTTAGGGAAAGCTTCTTTTACATAAGATTTCCAAGTCCCTTCTACAATATTTATAGAGAGCCCGCAGGCAACCACCATAATGGCGATATCTCTTAAATAGCGAGAAGCAGCCACATGCTTTAGGCTATCCCATAGAGAGAGCCGTAACGTTGGAGGGGGCGCATCACGGTGCACACGCATTCCATCGGGTTTTATGATATGATTGGTCAACCAGTAAGTAAAAAGAATCGCTAAACAGCAGTAGGCCACATACCCTATTAAAGCTTGAACGGTATATACAAAATCGCTATGGCTATACTTTTTAGTATAGGCTAGGACCAGTGGTCCCGTAATAATCAGCGCTACATCCCCTGCAGCAATCAGAATAGCATAGAACCGTTTGGCCTCCTGAACCTTACAAACATTATTGACGAAACTCCAATAGAGCAACATCAGTGCCATCTGGCCCCAAAGCTCTGCCACTACAAAAAATAGTACATGAATCCAATGCCGGAATACCGTAATCCAATGCATCCCTCTCCCCCCTGTATAGCTGCTTAACCAGTCTGCCAGTGCATAAGGGCTTACTTGCTTGGCATTAGGATATAATACAAAACCATATAGAAGGATCAGCGCTAAAAAAAAGAGGATGGTACCATAAAACAGGGTAGACTGCTTGAAACAATTGTGTAGCTTTGTGTACAATAAGACCACTCCTATCGAAATAGGAAAGATAATAGACCCTTTTATAATCTGGATAACCTCAGCAGCAGAGTGGTTTGCAGTTACCAAAACCGTATCCTTGAGTGCGGCTAAAATGCAGTAAACAAAAGAAATCAGGAATTTTAAAAAAAGGAGAAGAAATATTTTTTGCTTTTCCCCTTTTTGGACGGGAAAAATAACTTGTAACCATTTTTTAAACCACGATAAAGATGTATATTCGGACATAGTGGCTTTGATAGATCTACATTGCACATGCAATGTAGTATAAAATTATAGATATCCCATATGCTTGTATGGTTAAATCAATAGCTCCTCCATGCGATTCGTTTTTTTTTACATAACTTTATCCCCATCATACACTATAAGCTACAAGTTTAATTATAAATTTAATTTTTCATGCGTATCATTACATCGCTCGCATTTGCACTTTGTTTATCAGGGTCCGTAACCGTTAGCGCTTCTTCTTCCATAGCTACACAGTTAGCTAATTATTATTTAAAATCATTTGATAATGAAGTAGAAAAGACTTCTTCAAAAACTGATCAGGCTAAAAAAGAAAAAGCATCACATACAGATATTACAGCTATCCATCTTTCTCCAAGAACAGAACGGAATATAGTATTCAATGAGATTTTTGCCAAAAGTAGTTACTATGAGGATCAGTATAAACAAGGCAACAATCTATTGAACCCATATGTTTGGAATGACTTGCATCTGTTTTGTGGCACCACTACTACACCAGCTTATCATCTTTTATCTCGTATTAACAAGACCATTACCGTTTTAGGGGAGGCGGCGCTTGCTTCACTTATTGCTGCACCTACTGCCAATCTGGAAACCCTTAGGAAGCGTCAGCGATTTATAGATTTTTTGCGTCAAAAAACCCAGCTTTATCTTGACTTAAAAAGTCAGCTGCAAAACTACAAAACATCTGAAAAGGCCATGCTCTCTTTTTGGACAGCAACAGAGCCGCTCTATGTCAAAGAGTATGATAAATATTTGACAGGACTATTTTATACCAGTTCTGCTGTTTCCAATAAATTAGCTAGTGTGTTGCAAGTCAAAAAACTATGGCTACGAGATGTTTGGAATATTTATTCTAGTTTTATTTGGTATCCCCTAATAATTGGACCTGCCAGTATAGGTCTGTCTTATATGTTTGCGAATAGTACAGATTACTCATTTAAAACCCTTTTTAGACGATCTTATCCCCTGTTCTTGCCTGGATACAATATCTATCATGTTAGCCAGCTAAAAAATGTAGACGGTCAGGGAGCTGGTGGTACTATATCTTTGTACGGTATACCTGTTTTCATTACCCTCCATTCCTTTTACCAAGGCTATAAGGGCTACTGTAACTACAAGGAGTATGCAGGCGTATTGAAAAACCTTGCATTGCGTATGGCTGATATCCAAACCTTTTTGATGACGGTTAAAAAAGTCAATGCATTGGTTGAACAATATCCTGATGTAGCAGCCCTCTATGCTGGCCAACTTGAACCGATAAGGACATTATTAGCGCGTATTAACGAATCATCTGAGGTAGGTGACTTATTGCGTTTTTTAGAAGCACTACCCCTTCGTTCTTGGTCTTATCTAGGGAATAATGCGGGTAAGCTACTCGCTAGCTATAAGCTTTTTGTCGAACATAAAGCTGTTTTCCATGATGCCATGTATGCCTTAGGGGAGTTAGATGCCTTTACGTCTGTAGCCACCCTTATGAAAGAAACAGCTGCAATCAATGGGCCACATGCCTATACCTTTACGAAATTCTTATCTCCTCAATCACATACAAAACCTCGCTTGTCGCTTGTTGAAATGTGGAACCCCATGTTAACCCCTATGCAAGCAGTGGGCAATGATGTAACCATGGATAGGGCAACTCAAAATATTATTTTGACAGGTCCTAATGCAGGCGGTAAATCTACCTTTTTAACCGGTCTGGCCATAACTGTTATATTAAGTCAAACCTTTGGTATTGCATCTGCCAAATCCTGTGAAATGACACCATTTAGTAAAATAAATACCTATATCGATGTTACCGATGATATTGCAGCTGGGAAGTCACTTTTTATGGCAGAAGTGGATCGATTTCAATCCCATTTAAGGTTATTAGAGGATTTAAAACAAGGAAAATTTAGTTTCACTATTTTTGATGAACCCTTTAGTGGAACGAATCCAGTAGAAGGCGCAGCAGTACTATATTCCGTATTAAATTATATTGCAAAATATAGCAACGCGCTAAATATTGTCGCCACCCATAGTCCAATCGTTATGCTTTTAGAGCAGCGGGAGCCTCAAAAAGGGTTTAAAAACTATAAGGTTTTTATTAAATCTATGGGCAAAGATGGTAAAATTAAATATACCTATAAGGTGGTGCCTGGTGCTTCTAATCAAACCATTGCCATAGATATATTGGCTGAACAGGGGTATGCAACTGAAATGTTGCAGCAAGCCAGAGATATTATTAGCCATCCAGAAAAGTATAAGAAAAGCTTTGCAAAATAGCACCCCTACTTTCGCTCCAATATCCTACTGCAGTTTATGCCATTTTGACATAAACTGCAGCAAGGTAATGCATTTGGCATAGACTTTGTAGTACCTCCACTAAAGTTAAATAGGTCTTTGTACGATAAGAGGAGTGATCCAATACAAACAAAATAGAAATTAGATATGGGAAAAATAATTGGAATCGATTTAGGAACCACTAACTCCTGTGTTGCCGTTATGGAAGGCAACGAACCAGTAGTGATTCCTAACAATGAAGGTAAAAGAACGACACCATCTGTAGTTGCTTTTTTAAATGGTGGAAAAGGGGAACGCAAGGTAGGTGATCCTGCTAAGCGTCAGGCCATTATAAATCCTCATAATACCATAAGCTCGATTAAGCGTTTTATGGGTAAAGGGTATGACAGTGTGGCCAATGAGATCAACGAAGTGGCCTATAAGGTAGAAAATGGTACCAACAATACCGTCCGTGTCCGGATTGGTGATCGGCTCTATACGCCTCAAGAGATTTCCGCTATTATCTTACAAAAGATGAAAAGTGCGGCGGAAGACTACCTAGGTACTACCGTTACAGATGCAGTGATTACCGTTCCTGCCTACTTTAATGATGCAGAGCGACAGGCGACTAAAGAGGCAGGAGAAATAGCTGGTTTAGCCGTAAAACGTATTATCAATGAGCCAACTGCTGCTGCTTTAGCCTATGGTTTAGATAAAAAAAATAAAGATATCACCATTGCTGTATTTGACCTTGGAGGAGGTACCTTTGATATTTCTATTCTAGAATTAGGTGATGGCGTTTTTGAGGTAAAGTCTACCAATGGAGACATCCATTTAGGTGGAGATGATTTTGATCAAAAAATAACAGATTGGCTTGCCGATAATTTTCAAAAGGAGGAGGGTGTTGATTTAAGAAAGGATCCAACTGCCCTGCAGCGCTTAAGAGAGGCAGCTGAAAAAGCTAAAATTGAGCTTTCTAGTGCCTCCACGTCAGAAATTAATCTCCCCTACATTACCGCTATTGATGGTGTCCCTAAACATTTGGTCAAACAACTCTCTAGGTCACAGTTTGAAAAATTGGTTGATGACTTGGTAAAGCGTACCTTAGCCCCTTGTAGGAAAGCTTTACAAGATGCCTTTGGCGATATCTCTGATCCACAGAACAAGATTCATGAGGTGATTTTAGTAGGTGGCTCTACCCGCATACCAAAGATTCAAGAAGAAGTAGAGCGTTTTTTTGGTAAAAAGCCTTCCAAGGGCGTTAATCCTGATGAAGTAGTAGCTGTAGGTGCTGCTATTCAAGGCGGTGTGTTGACTGGAGAAGTAAAAGATGTTTTATTGCTCGATGTTATTCCACTATCCTTAGGCATTGAAACATTAGGTGGTGTTTTTACCAAGTTAATTGAAGCCAATACTACGATTCCGACAAGAAAATCAGAAGTTTTTTCTACTGCTTCAGATAATCAGTCTTCTGTTATGGTGCATGTATTGCAAGGCAATAGGCCGATGGCCAAGAACAACCGTACCATTGGTCAGTTTCACTTATCCGATATACCACCCGCTCCCAAGGGCGTTCCACAAATAGAGGTAGCTTTTGATGTAGATGCCAATGGCATATTGCATGTTTCTGCAAAGGATAGGGGTACAGGCAAGGAACAAAAAATTCGCATCGAGGCTTCATCTGGTTTGACCGAAGATGAAATCAAGCGCATGAGGGAGGAGGCAGAAGTCAATGCAGCAGCAGATAAAGCAGAAAGGGAGCAAATGGATAAAGTCAATCAAGCGGATTCATTTATATTTGAAGTAGAAAAACAACTCAAAGAGTTGGGAGATAAAATTGAGGCAGAAGATAGGAAAAAGATAGAACCTGCTTTAGCAGATTTGAAAAAAGCACATGCAGAAAAAGAGGTGGTTGTTATTGATCAGGCATTAGAAACGCTAAACAAGATTTGGAGTGAGGTCATGGCTAAGGTCTACCAAAAATCGCAAGCTGCTGGAGCAACATCCGCTGCCAGTGGGGAACAGGAAAAGCCGAAAGAAGGTGGCAGTAATGTGACAGATGCTGAATTTGAAGAAGTAAAGTAGTAGGCTTTGCTGCTTCTATGAGGAGCGACTTTCTAAAAACCAATTAGAAAGTCGCTTTTTTATATTGTGCCTCTAAGGCAATAAACCACTTGTGCAACACACTTATGATGAAAACATAACACGAAAAACCACTTAAAGCCAAATAATAGTTGACTATTCTCTTCAATTTTATTAAATTAAATTAGTTTGGCTGTACATATTCTATAATTATATATTTTTATGCTGAGAACCAAATATTATTATAACCCTGCTACTTGTAGCTATGAGCGTGTACAGCGATCTATATCCACTTTTATTATACGTAGTGCTCTTTATATATTTTTTTCGGTCGTCTTAGCGGTACTAATGGGGAGGTATTATCGAGTTCGTTTTATTTCTCCCACGGAGGTTAAGTTGCTACAAGAGAATGAGCGGCTTAAGGCTTATTACCATATGGTACAAAAAAAGATAGAAGGTAGCGTAGCCCTTTTGACCCGTTTGCAACAGCAGGATGATGAACTATATAGGCTATTGTTGAATACGGCCCCCCTTTCTGCTGCAGAGCGCAATGCGGGCATGGGAGGTGTAAATACATATGCCCATTTGGGGAAAGACACATTAATTGCCCAAACATTGTCTAAAGCTGAGCAACTCGATAGTAAGTTGAAGGTTCAGCAGCAATCTTACAAGCAATTACGTGAGCTTGCCAAGCATAAGATGGCTAAGCTTGCTTCCACACCTACCTTTCCACCCGTTTCTAAAAAACATTTAAAAAGAATATCAGCCCATTTTGGTATGCGTACCCATCCAATCTATCATATACGTAAGATGCATGAGGGCGTTGATTTTTCCGCTCCTATTCATACACCGATTTATGCTGCTGCGGATGGCCATGTTAAGTGGGTTAAAAATGATAAAAAAGGATATGGGAACCATCTTCTTATTGAGCATGGCAATGGTTTTCAAACCCATTATGCCCATATGCATACGATAATCATTAAACAAGGGCAGCGCATCACCAGAGGGCAGCAGATTGGTACAGTGGGTAATTCAGGGGATTCAACTGCTCCTCATCTCCACTATGAAGTATACAGCAATAGACATCGTGTTGATCCCATTCAATATTTTGTAGGAGAGCTTACTGCTGCTGAATATGAAGCGGTTCGTAAGCAAGCCACCCATCCAACACAAGCCCTTTGCTCCAATTTTTAGCAGGTTTTGCATAGGATTGTGTGTACTTATTTTCGGGTAGTATTTAAAAATAAGCTATCTTATAGGTTGACTTGCGTTTGTTTCATTTACGACTAAAGCAAGAGCATAAGCTATGGAAAAAATCACCCCAAAAGTAGACCTAGCCTTCAAAAAAATATTTGGTGTAGAAGAAAATAAAGATTTGCTGATTGCCTTGATCAATGCTACTTTTTCACCAGCAGATCAAGTGGTAGATGTGACCCTCTTAAACCCTTATAACCCTAAAAATTTTAGAACGGATAAGTTATCTATACTAGATGTAAAAGCCGTAAGTGAAACAGGGAAAAGGTTTAATATAGACATCCAAATCATAGATGAGGCAGATTATGACAAACGTGCCTTATATTACTGGGCCAAGTTGTACACAGATCAATTAAAGGCTTCACAGACTTATTCCACTTTAAATAAAGCAATAGGGATTCATATCCTTAACTTTACTTCTATAACCGATAGTCCGAAGTATCATAATGTATTCCATATCAAGGAAAAAGAGAGTGGTATGGCCTACTTTTCCGATTTAGAATTGCATACCATAGAGCTGGTTAAGTTCAGTAACGATCCCAAGGAAACGCTAGACACCTTATTGCAAAAGATCAAAAGTGCGCTAGACATTTGGACCGCTTTTCTGACCCGTAATGATTTACTCAATAAAGATCGCTTACCCGGTCCATTGGCTAACCATAGCCTAAAAAAGGCTTTGCATGTTTTAGAAACGTTAAACTTTACAGAGGAGGAAAGCATGGCCTATGAGGACCGCTTGAAATGGTTGAGAATAAAAGCGGGTACAATAGAGAAAGCGCGCAACGAAGGCATCCAAATAGGGGAAGAAAAGGGCAAGCTAGAGGGTAAGATAGAAATCGTTAAGGCTATGATTGGAAAGGGTTATCCTATAGATGATATTGTGCTGCTGACTGGTTTATCTAGCGCGCATATCCAGGAGCTTGTATGCGTTTCCTCTGGGGGAGTCAGATAGACCTTTTTGCTATGGCCTACTGGGATTTTTATCTCTGTGTCTATCCGTCTTCAAATGCATCTAGTATAATGCCTCCTGTTTGGTTCTTAAGCGTTATCAATAGCGGTTGAAAGAGGTCTTATGCAAAAAAAATATTTTACCATTCAGGAGGTAGCGCGTCATTTTGATGTGGCGCCTTCTTTAATACGTTTTTGGGAAAAAGCCTTTAGTGGCATTCTACAGCCTAACAAGAATAGCAAGGGCGCCAGAAGGTATCAAACAAAAGATATCACTCAGTTGCGTTATATTTATACACTGGTGAAAGAAAAAGGCTATAGTTTAGCCGGTGCACGCAAAGTAATCCAGAAACATCGTCGTCCGCTTACCATTACACCAGCAGATGTTGTGCAACGGTTACAGGCGTTACGTGCTTTCTTGGTTGCGTTAAAAAAAGAGATAGATTAGCTACACATTTTTACTGTTTGGGCAATGGCGTTAACTTAAGGAATATCTCTTTGTTGGAATAGATAGTCCTTAAGTTGACGCCATTTCCTGAATAGATACGCCGAATGGTTTGCAGTATTGTCTAAAAGACATTATATTGTCCCATCTAATGCAATAGATAAAGTTATCAACTATAAAATGGTTTTTTTTGTTACCTTATGATTTAAAAATTAATTGTATGAAAACCAATGTAAGTTCAAAAGTGAGAGGCAGTACAAAAAGCCTATTAACAAGTCTATGCTTTTATTTTTTGTTTATATGGGCTTTAGCCGCATGTAATAGAATCAAAAGTAATATGAATGTGGAACATAAAAGTAGCCAGGGTGAGCTTATTTCTGCTACTGGTTGTGTCTCTAAAAAATGGTTAGAAACTGCAAAAGTAGATGAGCTAAAGCAATTTTATGATAAAATTTTGATTTTAATGGGACAAGGCATTGAAAATAGTTCATTAGTTACTTTATCTGACTCCATAAAGGTTCGTCTCGATAGAACTAGTGAAATAGATGCAGATGCTCTTTCTGCTCATGGTACTGATGGTATGAGTTGCTTGTTGGCACTTTTAACAGGTAAGCAATTATTACCAAGTAATGAAAGGGATAAAAGAGGCATACCTACCATAACCGGTGAGGCAAAGTGCTCGACATCTAAAGTCTATTATCATAATGATTCCCAGTATTTTGTATCAATTCTGAACTTACAACATTCCGCTCCGAACTTTCAACTCGTGGATTATTTATATCTGGATAACGCATATAAATCTTTTCCTGATAGCTATGATGTGTTTAAGGAAAAACTTTTTGCAATAGGTAAAGGCATACCTGGGATAGGCATAGAAGCATTAAATAAATTGTTTTGTGGTGAATCTATGTGTCAGTTGTATACAACATTAAGTAATCTACCGATAATAGTTATAGGGGATGGCGTTGGTTTGGTAGATCATAGTATGTATCGTGAATATAACTACAAGAGGGTAAACCTTAGAGCTATAGTGGTGCCTAATGAGTATAAGGAGTCTTTTAAAGATTTGTTTTGCATGCTTGGAATAGAGGATATAGCTTTGATTTCTAGAAGAGAATTCTATACTTTTTATAATGAAAGGGAAAGATCTAAACGCAAGCTACTAACGACGGCTTTGGACTTTGAAGAAGGTTATTCTTCGTATATAATAAAGGATATTCCAATAGATTGTGTTCCTCTAGAATATGTAAAAGTATATGGCTACAATGATAAGGAAACTTTTATAGAAAAATTCGGTACTAGTACATTACGCGATTTTTATGAAGATCTTAACAACTATGTTAAAAACTCTCTTTTTGCAAAAGATTTCTTAAAAAGATTCAAATTGCCTTGCAGCTTTTCTGCTAAACCTTGTAGTGATGTTACTAATGATGAAGAATTTGTTTTTGACAATAAAGGTAGCACTGAGCAACAAATCATATCAATAACATATCGTCTTCCATCTGGGCAGTAAGCAACCTATTTGCTCAGGCAATCGCATCAGCTTAAGGAAAAATGTATGGTAGAACAGAG
Organism: Candidatus Cardinium sp. TP; assembly: GCF_025215055.1. Lineage (GTDB taxonomy): Bacteria > Bacteroidota > Bacteroidia > Cytophagales > Amoebophilaceae > Cardinium. Next base: position 80,146 of record NZ_JANAVR010000001.1, on the reverse strand, counting down.
GTGCAAAAGCGGTTTATAGATGGTGAATATCCTGTCCCATTTATAGCTGTTGATAAGGATTAAAGTTTTACTTCAAGTGCCAAAGTATCTGTTCCAGTCACTGTTTTTTTTCGTTAAAAGAAAAACGCCCCTGAAAAAAGTCGCTGAAAGTGGCATCTTACAGATGGAAAAACAGAAAGCGCCCCCTTTGGGGGCTTCAAAGGAAACTGTTTTTCCTAATCATCTGTAAGATGCCACTTTCAGCGACTTTTTCATTTTGAACCTCTGTACTAGTATAGATTTTCTTTAAGTCTCCATTGTGAGCTGAAGGTGCCTTACAGATGCCGTTCTGCATGATACGACGAGCGTACAAGTGGACCGGACTCCACGTAAGCAAATCCACGTTTGAGTCCCTCTTCTTTAAAGTGGGCAAACTTGTCTGGATGTACGAAAGCAGCCACTTCAAGATGTTGCTTGGTAGGTTGTAGATATTGCCCCAGCGTTAAGACATCCAATCCATGCGCCCGTAGGTCATCCATCACCTGATAGACCTCTGCATCCGTTTCACCTAATCCGAGCATAATACCCGATTTAGATCGTTTCCCATATGCTTTAATCCGTTTAAGTTGCTCTAGGCTTCGGGCATATTTGGCCTGCGGGCGCACTTTTTTATAGAGCCTTTCTACCGTTTCCATATTGTGTGAAACCACCTCTTGACCCGCACTAATCATCCTTTCTAGTGCCCACCAAATCCCCTTCACATCTGGAATTAACGTTTCTATAGTGGTAGTAGGGTTCAAAGCCTTGATTTCCCTAACCGTTTGGTACCAAATCTCTGCGCCACAATCCTTTAGTTCGTCTCTATTTACCGAGGTAAGCACCGCATGTTTCACTCCCATCAGATGAATCGCTTGTGCCACCCGTTTGGGTTCTTCCTTATCATATACCGTAGGTCTTCCCGTAGCTACCGCACAAAAGCCACAACTGCGCGTGCAAATATTCCCTAATATCATAAAAGTAGCCGTACCCGCTCCCCAACATTCGCCCATATTCGGACAATTTCCGCTGGTGCAAATGGTATGTAGTTTGTGTTGATCGACAATAGCACGCACCGCTCTATAGTGCTTACCTATTGGTAATTTAACCCGCAACCAATCTGGGCGTTGGGGGGGGGCGGGCATCACTGAGGTGGTTTCTTTCATAAGAGTGGTTTATAGCTTAGAAAACCCAATATATCAAAAACTGCTACAATATTTAACTTTCCTCTCTAAGTTAAGGCTTAGGTTATATAAAATAACTATGTAATCAGCATGCTATAATAGTGAAAATTATCTTATATTTGGAGCTTATGCCATAGAACGGTTTGCATACCATTTCCTGCGGTATGGTCTCTAGCTATACCCTCGAAAAAAGCCAATAAAATTCCATGATTGTAATCAACGACCTTACCTATCATTTGGGCAAGCGCACTTTATATGATGCAGCTTCATTGCATATTAAACCCAAAGATAAAATTGGCCTAATAGGCCCTAATGGAGCCGGAAAATCTACTCTATTAAAGATTATCACCGGTGACCTGACGCCAGATAGTGGTAAAGTAACCCGAAGGAAAGAATGCTCCATTGGCTTTTTGAACCAAGACTTACTTTCCTATCAATCCCAGGACACCATTCGGAATGTAGCCATGGAAGCCTTCCGTGAAGCCTTGGCAACGCAAAAAAAGATTGAAGCTTTATGTCAACAGATGGAGGTAAACTATTCCGATGATTTGTTGACCCAGTTATCGAATTTACAAGAAACCTTTGAAAGAATAGGCGGGTATGACATGCAGTCCAGAACCGAGGCAATGTTAGAAGGGATGGGTTTTTCCACTAAAGATTTGGATCGTTCACTTTCTGAATTTTCAGGAGGGTGGCGCATGCGGGTTATGTTTGCCAAGCTCCTTTTGCAGCAACCTTCTTTGTTGATATTAGATGAACCCACCAACCACTTGGATTTGGTTTCCATTAAATGGGTAGAAGCCTATTTAAAAAACTACGATAGTGCCTTTATAGTCGTTTCACACGATAGAAGTTTTTTAGATGGTACGACCACTAAAATTGTAGAGATTGCCGATAAAAAATTTACCATTTATATAGGCAACTACAGTGACTACGAAATACAAAAATCCGAAAGGAGTGTATTGCAGGAAAATGCCTATGCCAATCAACAAAAACAGCTCAAACACGCACAAGAGTTTATCGATCGTTTTAGAGCCAAGGCCAGTAAAGCCAAGCTCGTTCAGTCTAGGATTAAGGCATTAGATAAAGTAGATAAGGTAGAGGCCCCTTCTGCGCAGCGTAAAACCATTAAGTTTCAGTTTTCCATCAAGCAAAATCCCAGCAAGATTATTGCCGTAATAGAAAAAATGAACAAATCCTATGGTTCCGTATCGATTCTAAAAGATGCCACTGTAGAAATCAACCGAGGCGATAAAATTGCTTTAATCGGTGCCAATGGGCGTGGTAAAACGACCCTATTGCGTATTATAGCCGAGCATGAAGCCGCTGACCAGCAGCAAAGGAGTTTGGGTAATAATGTGGAGATGGCTTTTTATGCCCAACATCAGTTGGAGGCCTTAAATTTAGAACATACCATTATAGAAGCATTGCGTGCCCATAGCAGCAGTAGTGGAGCCGAACGTACCGAACAAGCGTTGCGTACCATAGCTGGGATGTTTCTTTTCACCAAAGATGATGTATTTAAAAAAATAGATGTGCTTTCCGGTGGCGAAAAAGCACGCGTGGCCTTAGCAACTGTACTACTTTCTCAAGCCAACTTTCTATTACTCGACGAACCCACCAACCATTTAGATATTCAGTCTATAGATACACTTGGGCAAGCCCTACAGCAATACGAAGGCACCTGCTTGTTTGTATCCCATGACCGTAATTTTATCCAACAAGTGGCCAATAAGATTTGGTATATCGAAAACAAAAAGGTCAAGGTATTTCCCGGCAGTTATGAAGAATTTAAAGAAGTAGTCAACCTAAGTTAAAGCATATCGACTGGCATTTAGGTATTTAGTTTGAATAAAACGATTGATAGTTAGATAATTTATTTTTCTTAGTGGAAATATTTGCCTATTTTCTATCGAATAGTTCAGCATTTAATCACTCAATCAATAACTTTGATCTAAAATGAATGCATTTAAAAAAAGCATCACCTTTTTGATCGCTTTGTCCTTTATGCCATCACCAAAAGCTGCCGCAGATGAATGGAGCTATGGTATAAAAATAGGAGCGGCTAACTCTTTTATGACCTTTTCCCCTACAGCTGTAAAAGAGGTTAATAAAAAAACTCAGTATCAGATTAATCCTAAGGACAAGTCCAAAATAAGCTAGAATATGGTAAGTGGAACCCTTGGTTTGGGGATGCCTTATATATGGAGTATGCCCTTAACAGGCATATAGGATTAGGCATAGAGCTGCTGTATAATAGATTTGATGGTTTAATAAAACAACAAATTCTTTTTGGAACAGAAAAGTATAATATCAATATGTTGCAATGCACTCATACCATTGGACTTCCTGTGCTCTTTACATGGTACTGGACTGCTTTGATCTGCCCAGATTTCAAAAAAGATTATTTCCTTGGTCGTCTTTTCGTAGGGCTGCACAGTTTTTATCTTGTTAAGCGTGATCTAAAACAGGAGCTAATGGTTAACGGTAAAAAAGTCCAAATAATAAAATTCGAGGACGGTACCAAAGTTGAATCTACGAATGGTTTTGTAGACATCCCTTTTAGTAAAGGCGAAAAAAGATTTAAATATGGCTTTATATATGGCACCTCTTTAGAGTTTTCTAGTGGTTTGCTGCTGGAACTAAAAGGCATGGCTCCTTATAATTTACTAAACTATGAAAAGGAGTTTCGGCCTAATGTACAAGCCTTTCATCTATCTGTTGGCTATAATTTTGCTAAGTTATATGCTTCATACCTGGCCTCCCCTTTGTATCTATTCCAGTCACTGGTGTTTTTGGTTAAAAAAAACTGCCCTCGGTAAAAAGTCACGGTATAGAAAGTGTCATCCTACAGATGATTAGGAAAAACAGATTCCTTTTAAGCCCCCTTTGGGGGCGCTTCCTGTTTTTCCATCTGTAAGATGACACTTTCAGCGGCTTTTTGCCGAGGGCTTGATTTTTTGTCCACTTTTTTATCAAGAAAAAAGTGGGATACAATTCATTATTAACCAGTAATGCGAACAGATACTTAGTGTCGTTTTGATTGGCGATGTTAGGGACCTACCCTTCCTGTAACGCCTCTATAAGCCTTTTCTGCCTTAACAGCTGTATCGCAAGGTATAACGCAGCAGAGAGGCTGCCGAGTATCAGTAGGTTCGGGATTACAAGAACCGTCCAATGGGTATAAACAGGTACATAACGCATGTAATAGAGCGCTGGTTCAAGTGTAACATACCTATAGTGTGCTTGTAAAAAACCAGATCCTATACCTAAGATGTTGCCATATACCATACCCAAACAGAGGGTCCGTAAACTATTATAGAGCAAAATCGCATCTACCTGCCCATCATAGGCACCCAAAACTTTCAATACCCCTACCATATAGCTACGCTCCATAAGTTGAATCATAACAGTAGCTACCATCGTGCATCCCGCTACCAATAGTATAAAAACAATAAAAATAGTCGTATTCTTTTGAATAATAGCCAGCCAATCATACAAACTACTATACTTCTGTTGGGTGCTTATCAGGCGCAAGTCGTCGTCTATACGCCCTAAAATAGTCGTTCGCAATGCTTTTGTAGCGGACACATGGTCCTTCAAAAAGATCGCATAGCCATTGACGGTTTCTGAAGACCAATTGTTTAACCGCTGCATCAGACGCCTGTCACAAAAAGCCAAATGTTCATCTATCGCACTTAAATAAGTGCGATAGAGGCCCACCACCTTTAACTTCCGGTAGCGTGCGTTGGGATCTACCGTATGGACCACTACGCTATCGCCTAGCTTAAGCGCATGTTTTTGGGCCAAATGATGGCTAATACACCATTCATTTTGATGCTTACTCTGGGTAAGATCAGGCAACCTACCTGCGATGAGGTAGTCTGACAATGTTTTAGGATCGATGCCTTTGCATAAGACGCCCGCTACACCTACCCTTGTATGGATCAGCATAGGCTTTTGGATAAATGGGGTGACGCTTTCAATCGCATCAGGTAAATCAGCCATCAAACGACACACTTGTGCAGCATGTACAGATGTAGGTGCGTAAGGGTTCTGGGCACCACTATATTTCGTAATTTCAAAGTCTCCAGTAAAAGCAGTTAGTTTTTTTTTAATTGCTTTTTGAAAGCCCAACATCACCATTGCAGCAATCAATATAGTAGCAGTACCTATCGTAATGCTTAACGTTACGATGGTATCTATGGAAGCAGAAAAAGCCCGCCTATTCCGTTGCCGCACTCGGTTGGCCATAAAGGCAATCCAAGAAATGGTCTGAAAAGAGCACATGATCAATAGGCCTGCGCAAAAACGACGCGTCTTTTGGAGGGTTTACCTGAATAGATACAATAGCCAGGTGTTCTATCTCCATCTAATGGGATGCAACGGATCGTGGCCTTGGTTTCCGCTTTAATTTTTGCTTCTGTTTCGGTAGTCCCATCCCAATGGGCCAGTAAAAACCCGCCTTTAGTAGCCATCAGCTTTTTAAAAGTAGCATAATCATCCACCAGTAGGGTACGTTGTTGCTGCAAGGAAAGTGCCCGTTCGTAGATATGCGCCTGAATCATTTCCAACCAATCCGCAACTTGTTGGGACAAATCGCCCATAGGAATTGTGCATTTTTCTTTGGTATCCCTACGTGCCAATTCCACTGTATGGTTTTGCAAATCAAGAGGCCCTAAGGCTACACGAATCGGCACCCCCTTTTCTTCATATTCCGCAAACTTATACCCTGGCTTACGGGTATCCCTATCATCTAGCTTGACACGTACCCCTTGGCTGTTTAATTGTTTTTGCAAAGCAGCTAATTGGGCTATTACGGCTGTACGTTCGTGCTCTGTTTTATAAATCGGCACCATCACCACCTGTATAGGGGCAATTTTAGGCGGCAATACTAAGCCATCGTCATCCGAATGGATCATAATCAATGCACCCATTAACCGTGTAGTAATGCCCCAAGAAGTACCCCATACATAATCACGTATACCCGCCTGATTGGTAAAAGTTACCTCAAAGGCTTTCGCAAACCGTTGCCCTAGGTAATGCGCGGTACCAGCTTGCAGTGCTTTCCCATCCTGCATCAGCGCTTCAATGGTATAGGTTGTTTCCGCCCCAGCAAAACGCTCGCTTTCTGTTTTTATCCCTTTGATCAAAGGGATCGCTATATAGTCTCTAACGATGCGTTCATACAAATGTAACATTTGTAAAACCTCTTTTTCAGCCTCTTCCTGCGTAGCATGGGCCGTATGGCCCTCTTGCCATAAAAACTCTGTGGTACGTAAAAAGAGCCTTGTACGCATCTCCCAGCGTACTACATTGCACCACTGATTCAGTAAAATAGGTAGATCCCTATAGGATTGAATCCAGTTTTTGTAGGTGCTCCATATAACCGCCTCTGAAGTAGGGCGTACAATAAGCTCCTCCTCTAACTTAGCCGCAGGGTCGACCACCACACCTTGGCCATCTTCGGCCATCTTTAAACGATAATGGGTTACAACCGCACATTCTTTGGCAAAGCCTGCCACATGGCCGGCCTCCTTGCTCAGGTAAGACTTTGGAATCAGGAGAGGAAAGTAACCATTTACATGGCCTGTCTCCTTAAAAGCCCTATCAAAAATTGTTTGTAAACTTTCCCAAATGGCATAACCATAAGGCTTAATAACCATACAACCCCGTACAGAAGCATTTTCTGCCAGACCTGCACGGACGACTAATGCATTATACCAAGCAGAAAAATCAGATACTCTTTTAGGTGCAGACGTCATATTTAAAAATATATGGATCAATAAAGAAAAACAAGCCTATAAGCCGGGTTCTGTAGTGCGCTACAGCGCACTGCTTGTCATTTATCTGGAGTTATAATCACTTATAACTTCTAGCGGCCCACCCACATGTCTTAAAAATGAACGAGCAGCCCATTACGCCATTGCGTAGACATGGCTATTTGGCCTTGCAATCCCTAAGGTTTACCCTGCCTCTATGGTCACCCATAGAGCGGTGAGCCCTTACCTCACCTTTTCACCCTTACCCTCTTCATTTAATTGAAGCGGGCGGTTTGTTTTCTGTGGCACTTGCTGTCATATGAAAGATATGCCTTCCCGTTAGGAAGTAGGGTGCTCTGCATTGCCCGGACTTTCCTCTTTAGCCTTTAATCGCCAAAGCGACAAGCCAGCTTGTTTTTCTAATTTCTAATTTACCATGTGGAGTAACCTATTCCAACGGATACCGCTAAAAAACGATTGATTCCTATCTGAAGACAACAACACCATCACCGCCTTACCCACAATATGATCTTCTGGAATAAACCCAATGAATCTAGAGTCACCAGATTGGTCACGATTGTCTCCCATCGCAAAATAATAATTCTTACAAAATGTATAGTGTGCTACCTCCTGACCATCTATCCAACATGCGGTTTTCGTAAACCGAATATTTTTTTTCCCTTCAAATCTTTGTATGGTAGGACCATACAATATAATATTTTGTGCGTCCATCTGCAGCACCATGCCCTTACTTGGCACCCGAAGGGGGCCAAAATTATCCTTGGTCCACCCTAAGGCAGGATTAAATGGATAGACACTGGACCGCAGCTCCCCTTCCTCTTCTACTGGGTTTACAGATTGAATACAAGTAGGCAAGATCGTAGTAAGTTGCTTCACTTTTTCTGGTGTAGTATAAATTGTATAGCCTTCACGCCCCGGAACCGTACTGCGTATAGGATTTTTAATGTCATTTTTTTCAAAAAAAGTAGCCGTTAAGATTCGCTTGGTTTTCATAAAATAGCAATATTGCGTTCTATTTGCTGGATCTGCTGGTTCCTGGTTAACATAAAGTTGCTTATGCATTATATGCACTAAGTCACCAGGCAGTGCGATGCAACGTTTGATCCAATACGCGCGTAAATCAGGAGGCTCATGACCTACTGGAGTATTAAAAACAATAATATCATTGCGTTTTACTTTACTCAACCCAGGCAAACGATAGGCAGGCAATTGAATCCAGTCAAGGTAAGAAGGAATCGTTGTACCTGGAATGGTTTGATGGGTAATGGGAAGTTGCAATGGTGTAGCGGGTGTCCGGGCACCATAGTGGATCTTACTGACCAATACAAAATCTCCAGTCAAAAGCGTGGGCTCCATAGAACCAGAAGGGATCACGTATAACCCGATCACCATCCAACGAATGAAGGCAGCTGCCATAGCGGCAAAAAAAACAGAACTTACCCAATCCCGAACAGCACCTATAGCTGAACCAATTCTATCCTGTTTTTTAGCTGAAAAAGAAGTCTTCATTCGTACGCTTCGTTATAATAATAGCTTCTATAGTTGGTTAAGGTGCAATATAATACACTATTGGGAATTTTGCCAAAAAAAGCTACTTAAACCCAACATCAATCCATACCACCTTGCTACGATTTGTTCAAATGATTATTGAAGGGTGGTATAGTCATACTATACTAATGCGCTATTCAATAAATTTTGTAGATTTTTTTTGATTTCTTATCAAGGAAAGTGTAGCTGATGGCTATCGTTGTATGTTGGCTTGGAACAGCTATTTAAACCAACAAGTTGTTTGAATAAAAAAATTATTGGAATATACATAAATATAAATTTAAACAATAGGATTTATGTTCTTTTTTGCTATCTGTTTTTAGTACGTTGTATATACGGCTGTAGTACCATCGTCAGGTTGAACCACAACGATACTATGGCGGTGAAGGCAGGTTGTGGTGCTAGTGCAGTGCACGAAGGCTATGCTGCATTGTATGTAGGCAGTCCGTAGGAATGTGGATCTATGCTTCAAGATTCAGTAGGGTATCCACCAGACTTGGCAGCGGTAGATATGACGGCAATCGCTAGTGCAATTACCATTGATTCATCTGGTCAATATCTGGTTGAAGGTTTAGCATATATAGTTGACGGTACAGCGCTACCTGATCCAGCTCAATCGACTCAAGAGGGAGTGACCGAATTAGGTTATATGGCGCTTCCAGAATTAGAAACGCTCCATTCCAATCACTCATTTTATCAAAAGAGGCCAACAGAAAAAAAACGGGACACGTATGGGTTATGTGGTAAAAGTTTGGGGCATAAAAATTATTTGCGCACATGCAACCAAAAACGTACTGAAGGATGCCGGTTTGCATGTTCGACTTGTGGTAAGACATTCAATGATTCTAGTAACTTCCTAAGACATCAAAATACGCACACAAGAAAAAAGCAGTACGAATGTGGTGTATGCAGTAGAATATTTTTGCAAAAAAGCAACTTAATCCGCCATGAAAAAAGACACAGAGGAGACAAATCGTACGTGTGTCCTACCTGTAGTAAAGGTTTCGTTACAAAATTCGAGTTAAAAACACATGAAATAGATAAAAAAACAGATGGGCGGAAACCGGTATAAGGATGGCTTTACTGCGGGAGGTGAAAAGGTGATGTACACATGCGCAATGGTTTGGTTTGTATAGCGTGTGGGCCACTAAAGCTATAAGATTACATAGAGCGCTGTAGTAGATTGCTCTATTCTATTTATATTAGCAGTAGTCTATAACATTCATCAGTTGCAATCCCTCCATTATATAGATGCTGCAGTTGGGGGATGCATCAAAAAACCAGGTCATATCTGTTCAAATGAACCATCCATTAACCATTTTGGGTATTGAATCGTCTTGCGACGAAACCGCTGCTGCTGTAATCCGTGGTGGCAAGATAGTTAGCAATGTAGTCATGAGCCAGTTGATGCATCAAAAATATGGTGGTGTGGTTCCAGAACTCGCAGCAAGGGCACATGAAACCAATATGATTCCTGTGGTAACCGCTGCCCTTGAAGCGGCCGCCATACAAAAGTGTGCATTAGATGGCGTTGGGTTTACACAAGGTCCAGGGTTATTGGGTCCACTTTTGGTAGGCAGCTGTTTTGCCAAATCATTTGCTTTTTCGCTGGGTATACCGCTTATAGCTGTCCATCATATTCAAGCACATGTATTGGCTAATTTTATTGATGATCCTAAGCCCACGTTCCCTTTTCTCTGTTTGACCGTTAGTGGGGGGCATACACAAATTATCTTAGTGCAAGATTATTTCTCTATGGAGGTTTTAGGAGAGACCCAAGATGATGCTGTAGGAGAGGCCTTTGATAAGATAGCCAGTTTAATGGGGCTAGGTTATCCAGGCGGTCCTTTAATAGATCACTATGCCCAAGGAGGTAATCCCCAAGCATTTGCTTTTCCAGCTACCCATATGCCCGGGTTTGATTTTTCATTTAGCGGCATCAAAACCGCTTTTGCGCTGTTTATGCGCAAGCAGACACCTGAATTTCTGTTGGCCCATCGGGCCGATATCTGTGCCAGCATTCAAGCTATTCTGGTGCGTATGTTATTGGATAAATTCACCAAGGCGGCTCAAAAGAGTGGTATTGCCACCGTTGCATTGGCTGGAGGGGTAGCCGCCAATAGCTATTTGCGGCAGCAGCTCAAGACGCTGGCACAGCAACACCATTGGCATATTTTTATACCCGCTATGCCCTATTGTACAGATAATGCTGCTATGGTAGCTATAGCGGCTTATTATAAATATCAGTTGAATGAATTTGCTGATTTGAGTATTAAATCGTTGCCTAGGTATCCAATTGGATAAGGCGTTTTTGTGTTACTTATACCTAGAGTAGACATGTGGTGAACTCAAGCGCCTGCCATAGGTTACTCAACTTGTCTCCTGATTGCGTCCCCGGAGTTTTCTGATCATCTTCATTGCGTGAAGTGGTAGGCATTTGGTCATGGCATTGTGCATCAAGTGAAGCGACTAAATTATTTGCTTCGTTTTCTATTTGAATCCACGAGAAGTTATCGCCTACATCGATACCTGTAACACCTTTTTTCACTGTTGCGTTAATATTATCCTTGCTATCATCTACTAGTATGACATTACTATTACAACTTATACCAGTTGACGCCTTAGCTTTTTCTATGTGTTCCATTTTACGATTAGGGTCCTTGAAATCCATTTTAGGTAAGTCCCCTATTATAGGTATACGGTTTATTTGTTCTTGCTCAAGTCCTAATTGTTGTAGGAGTACCTTTATTGAATCAGGGTAGCTGCTAAAAGTGGTAATAACAACCTGGTGTCCTTCATCCAATAACTTAGCAATAAGGCTTTTTAGACCCTCTTGATCACGGATCGGAATCTTGTTAAACAAGAACAAGAGTTCAGCCATGTTTTTCACATGATCTGGATTATATTTTGGATTAGTTTGCGCTCCATCATCTTGTAGTTGTATCTGACCCTTTTCGATTACCCAAAGGCCATTATCTGACGCGTAAGGTTTACATCTGCCTATTACTGTTAGTGCATTATGCATATGCCCCTCTAGTATAGAATAATCAACATCAAAACATACTAACATGGTGTTATTCTTTTCAATAGTTAAAGAAGTTTCCTGAGCATGGTTTGTGGCTGCATTGCATCGTGTTGGTATATCATTTCCGTGCATAAAGTTTCTATAGGCTGCAGTTTGAAAAACAGATATATAGTAAGCACAAGCATATAGCATAACAGACCTTAGATGAGGATAGGTTTTTTAATAGGATATTGCTCATAATAGTAGGTTGAACGGATTTAAATAAATGGCTGTACGGCTTAATGCACAAAAATATTAATATGTCTTGACATCTACTATAAAAAATATATTTATCAAAATTATCTTCTTGATTGGTGTATGGATTTCAGCCTTTTTGCTGCAATCTCTCTAAGATTTCATTTAAACCAGCTTCATCTGATACCAATACGTCTCTTGCTTTACTGCCTTCAAAGGGCCCTACAATGCCTGCCGCTTCTAATTGATCTATAAGTCTTCCAGAACGGTTATAGCCCAGCTTCAGTTTGCGTTGGATCAGGGAAGTGCTGCCTTGTTGATGCAATACAATCAATCTGGCTGCTTCTTCAAATAAGGGATCGGTTGATTGCAGATCTACGGTTGTGTTATCTTCTTTGTCTTCCTCATCATAAGTAGGTAATAGATAGGCAGATGGGTAGCCTTGTTGCGCCCCAATATAGCTACAGACCCGTTCCACTTCTGCGGTATCTAAAAAAGGCGTTTGTAACCGAATGATATCAGAGTTCATGGAGAGCAACATATCCCCATTGCCGACCAGTTGTTCCGCACCACTGGCATCTAGAATCGTTCTAGAGTCAATGCGTGAACTTACTTTATAGGAAATCCTAACCGGAAAATTGGCCTTGATGATCCCTGTAATCACATTTACAGAAGGCCGCTGTGTAGCCAATACAAGATGAATGCCAATGGCACGTGCCAATTGGGCCAGCCGTGCAATGGGAACTTCTATTTCCTTGCCTGCGGTCATCATCATATCCGCAAATTCATCTATCACCAATACAATGTAGGGTAGAAACCGATGACCTTCTTGAGGATTCAAGATTCTTTTTATAAATTTCTGATTGTATTCCTTAATATTACGCGTCCCGGCTTCCTTTAATAATTCGTAGCGGTGGTCCATTTCAATGCATAAGGAATTCAGGGTATGGATTACTTTTTTGGTTTCTGTAATAATGGGTTCTTCACTAATGGGTAATTTCGCTAGAAAATGACGCTCTAATTTATTATACAATGAGAGTTCTACCTTTTTAGGATCTACCAATACCAGTTTTAATTGGGAGGGATGTTTTTTATAAATCAAAGAGGTCAGGAGCACATTAAGCCCCACCGATTTGCCTTGACCGGTAGCACCTGCAATCAGTAGATGCGGCATGCGGCCTAAGTCTGCGATAAACAGCTCATTGGAGATGGATTTGCCTAATACAATAGGTAAATCCATTTTCCCTTTTAAAAACTTTTCAGAGGTGAGTACCTCCTGAAGCGGTACGACCTCCCTATTTTTATTGGGTACTTCAATGCCAATGGTCCCTTTGCCCGGTATGGGCGCAATGATGCGGATGCCTAGTGCTGCCAGGTTTAGGGCAATGTCATCTTCTAGGTTTTTAATCTTAGAAATTTTTACGCCTGCTTCGGGTACGATTTCATAGAGGGTAACCGTAGGGCCAATTGTAGCTTTAATCTTGGCTATATTGATTTTAAAGTTTTGTAAAGTTTGTACAATATTGTTTTTATTGATTTCCAATTCTTCTTGTGTAACCGATAGTTGTGCTTGTTCATACCGTTCCAATAGGTTTAAAGCGGGATATTTGTAGGTAGACAGGTCTAAAGTTGGGTCGTAGTTTTCGCTTCGAATAGGATGTAAAGACATGGGCCTGGGAGGTGCAGGGGGGGCTGCTGGTGGCAAATTTTGGACCTGTGGAGCCACTACTTCAAAGTCAACATTCTTTGTAGCTTCTATAGCAGGTGGCGTGTGGGTATGATGGACATCTGTGGTGGTTGCGCTATGATTCGTTTTTTTTTTACTAGAGAGTTCCCCACTTTCCGCGTCCAATGGCTTCCTATTCATTTCCTGATCACCCAAGCATACCGCATCTTTTTTGGCTTTTTTACCTACAAATAGGCGTATGGTCGGTAAAGAGGTAATATTCAAGCATACGACCGCAAAGATGATCAAAGTAGTACAAAGCAAGATAAATGTACCATAGCCCAGCAGTTCTTTAAACCAGGTACCAAGCGTATAGCCAACGCCTCCCAGCTGGTTGGTCAGCAGCGTAGCGGTCGGGTAGAGGGTGGCTAGATAGCCCAGTAAAACATTAGACCATAATACAAGAAAGATGGAGGCCATCATCACTTTTAATAAGGAAAGGTTCGGCCAAATTTTTTGTGTGATCATTTTGAGGCCGATTAAAAATAGGCCAGGCAAAAAGATAAAGGCAGTAATGCCCCACCACATATATACACAATAATAGCTTACAAAAGCGCCTGCAAAACCCAACCAGTTGCAGATGGCCATACCAGATGCTTTGATCCCTAATGTGCGTGCAGATTCAATAATGGCCTGATCTTTATGGCTATGCATAAGATGCGAACAGAAGGCACATGCTAGAAAAATACTGATCCCCTGTAGTAAAAATCCAATGGTTATTTTGGTACGTTGATCCAATATCCATGGGTTACGTGCCGCTGGTTTTTTAGGCGTATCTGGCTGAACTTTATAATTATTTGGGGCCATTGCATCAATATAAAAAAATAAAGAATCTCAAGTAGGTATGGTTAAGCAAGGTAAATTTAAGCAAATCCCAATTCTAATTTAGCTGCTTCAGACATTCGATCTATCGTATAAGGTGGTTCAAAGGTAATATGCACGTTTACTGCATTGACTTCCTCTATAGCTTTCACTTTTTCTTCTACTTGACTAGGTATAACGTCTGCTGCTGGGCAATTAGGAGAAGTAAGCGTCATTAAGATTTCAATATTATTGAGTGGTAAAATGGTAATGTCATAAATCAGCCCTAGTTCATAGATATCTACTGGTATCTCTGGATCATAAACTTGTTTAATGGCTTCTATGACCTGTTCTTTTTGAATCATAGCTGGTTGCTTTGAGTGGTTAATTGGTTGTAATATAACCAAAAATAAGACTATCAACTTAAGGTCATTGCAATAAGGAACAAAAAAATGGTCTGTTCGAGTTTTAGATGGGTTTATCTTGCCCTATTAGGTTATAGTCTGAATAGATAGGTTGTTTTAATTAAAACATTCTTTAATCTGAACGGCTTATAACAATCATTAGTCATTGCTTTTGTATAAAAAATAAGCTAGTATACAAGTGATAATACTTTAAGCCTATGGTTTAAAGTTCTCCTAAATTGGAGCAGTTTTTGGTTACTGTGCTCTATTTGTTAGCATAATAGCAATAGAGTGTAGCCATTATAACTTAATAATGATTATGGTAAAATTAGATTGTACAATAACAGCGCAGCAAGGCAATAGAAAATGACCTATTAAACAGATAATAACCATGCTGTGTGGTAGTCTTATACTATTGATAACAATGGCTTGTAATAGTTTCAACCGATCAAATTTTCAGTCTAAAGCTAGCGATGATAAAATACGTGTATCGGATACTAAAGCAAATCTAAAGGAATTAGGAGTGCGGCCTTGTAAGGAATTAGGAGTGTCATCCTCTAAAAAATTAATGACAATAATCTTTGGAACTGGTTCCCACGGCAATGATGTAAAGTCTATAGAGGTTAGTCTAGATGACACTTTGCTAGTAGCAGCATTTCAAGGTAATGTAGAAGCCGTTAAGCGTTATCTAGAAGCTGGCTCAAATCCGGTGCATCGTAATTCCCCCTCAGCATACAATTATTTTGAAATAGCCATAGAAAACAGGAATAGTGAGGTTGTGGGATGTATATTAGAGCGTGTCAAAAAGGAGCTTCTATTCCAAGACGTCATGGATACAATAATTATGAAATATGAATATATCAGCATGAATGATGAGAATCCACTGATGAGGTTTGATAATATATATACTATGATAAAATATTTATTAGAATGTGGGGTGAACCCAAGCCTTCTTACTAATGATAAGAAACGATTTGAAAAGCTGTTCTGTACTGCACGCTTGTTCGCTTACAGAGGCTACTGGATGAGTAGATGCTGTTTAAGGTTTTCTGATGTCTTGATAGATATTATCATGTTGTTTCTAGACAACGGAGATTACGAGTATATGTATAAAAGAGTGCAAGAAGAGCGGGAAAAGGAGAGCGGGTCGATCATGGATTGGTTCAAGAGATCCAAGACAATAAACCTATTGAAAAAATGTTTCTATGGGAGTGGTAAGCGAAACTCCAATTTAAAGTCTTTTAAATCGGACTAAGAGCGTCTTATTAGATCACTATAATTGGACGGGTGTATCTGTTCAGCGCACACTTCCTGTGTAGGTGTTTCCTTTCAGTACTGTGGCAGGAATTTTCTTTTCGGTCTGTTTTAGCGATCTTTATATGGCACTCTTTTATCGAAAACGCACAAGTTTTATTCCTATTTTTAGTAAAAAACTAGGAAAGAACACGTGTTCTTCTAGTGTTCCGAACAGATACATTATACCTAACAATCAATAAAATATACGTATCTGTTCAAGTTACTGGTTTTTTATGTTAAAAGAACAACGCCCCTGGAAAAAGTCGCGGTGTAGAAAGTGGCATTTTACAGATGATTAGGAAAAACAGTTTCCTTTGAAGCCCCCTTTGGGGGTGCTTCCTGTTTCTCCATCTGTAAGATGACACTTTCAGAGACTTTTTGCCGAGGGCTTGATTTTTTGTCCACTTTTTTATCAAGAAAAAAGTGGGATAAAATTCATTACTAACCAGTAACGTGAACAGATACTTTAAATTTGGTTTATTATCTTTACATATATTAATACATTTATTGAAAATTGCCGTGTTCGATATGTAAGCAGCATTAGATTTGAGTGAAGGGGGGGGCGAGGTATTGGCGTTATCTTTTCCTGTTCCTAATCTATCCTCTAACCCATTACAATTTAAAAATTGTCAGATTAGAGCTTGACTACTACAGCGGATTCAGTTTAGGGCCTGGGTTTTTTGTTACTTGTTTTTGTTAACTTTTTCTTTTTTTATGTCTATCTGTATCCTTCTCAATCTTTAGTGCCTCTTTAGCTGCATTTTCTAATGCAGCGCCTATCTCTGGACCCAAGTAAGTATGGGCTAGTTTCACATCTATCGCTAAGGTTTCTTGTGCCATATGGTGCACCTCTGTTAGATGGATATAATTTGGTGCCTGGCGTAGGTCATAGAGCCGTTCGGCTAGCTTAATAAACAGTACAGAAAGTTGTACATGCTCTTCTTTAATCGCTTCTTTCAATCGATTCTGCACATAAAGCAAGGAAGGGTGATCTAAGTCTTGGCGTTTGTCTATACTTATTACATTCAATACAAAGGCATAGACGCCTAAGTTATAATGTTCCTTGACATAAGAAAGCGGCAAGCAGGTATGTCGCACCAGCTCATAGAGTAAAGCAGCATAAATTACTTTAGGGGAGTGAAAGACCCATTCTACTACTAACGTGGCAATCCCTATTGCGCGTACATAAAATAATTGACCCGAGGCATGTCGCTTAAAGCCAAAGTGTTTCCGAAGTAATAAGATCAAACCTGAAATCGTACCTATGTCAATAGGATCAGATTGATGAGAAGACTGGCATATATAGTCATGGAACTGCATTAAAGCCATCATGGAATCAGCTTGTTCTTTAGGGGAAACAGGGGTTTCTGAGGTTAAGCAATCTAAAGGTAGCTTAGCGGTCATCTTACTCAGTATGTCCGTCACATCATTAGGCAGTACCAGTAGCATAGTGGGTTGTTGCTTGTCATCGCATATTTCCAAATGGCCATAGTGGGCTCCAACAATACTGGATATGGTTTCCTGTTGGAGGTCTGTAAATGGTGGCGTTTTTTGTTCCCCTGGATTCTCTATAGCATCTACTCCATCGTCATAGATACCCTGCACTTTAGGCAATGCCTCAGGGGCAGTAGTAGCTTGACTGAATACCAGGGCAGTCGCTTGAAAGAGCATGTATACAGGACAGCTGCTGTCAATAGGGTCAGCTTGCTTAAACTGCAGCGTGGTGCTATGCAGTTGTATCTTCACAATGGGTACAGTATTACCCTCTAGCTTACCAATACGTAAAACAGCTTGCACCAGCAAATAGACGATTTGGTTGATATCGCATACCATACCCGGGCATGGTCCCCCATTAGGATGCGTTATCTTCTCTACCAGTAGTCTAGGTGGATCGACTACCTCTTGGGATAATGCCAACTCTACCTTACGTATCAATTGATCGAAAGTAATTTGAGTAGG
This sequence comes from Candidatus Cardinium sp. TP, assembly GCF_025215055.1. Lineage (GTDB taxonomy): Bacteria > Bacteroidota > Bacteroidia > Cytophagales > Amoebophilaceae > Cardinium. The sequence goes on along the minus strand of NZ_JANAVR010000001.1, from coordinate 62,171 downwards.
CTGTAGTAGCGCGTGCTTTTTTGCCTTTGCCCTTCTATTGAAATAGGTTACCCAATCATAAAGCTTATTAATAATACTCTGAAAATCTTGCTTATAAAGTGGTACGTTGCTATCTAAAAAAGAGATGGATTCCTCAATTTTCCCTATTACTTGCGTTAAAATGGCGCCATAGCCTTTTGCAGTGTTCGTCGTAGTAACGGGCACCATGGCCGAGTCATAGAGCGATGCTTTTAGTTTGCGATCCCTTGCAATCTTTTCTTGGTTTTTTAGGTAAAGAATTTGATCAATATAGTAATTTTGTTTGACTTTAAATAAAATGATAATAGTGAATAGGAGTAGTAGACTCACTATAAATAGCGGTAACAAAGAAGATAGGAGGGGAAAGTAGGGCCCAGTAGCAATAGGATAAATCGACAGGAGTAATGCAGTTGCTGTGACCCCTATTCCTAGATAAAGGGGTAATCCCCATAAGATTACACCACAATGGGCCAAAGACAAAGATGCCGAAAAAACCGGGTCTGTCAGATTCCACCAGGTAGCAAATAGATTGAAAGGAAGATAAACAGCTAATCCCATTAGCCAACACAGACCAATAAACCAACTGGGAATGCCCCGTATCTTTTGGAAGATATCATAGAGGAATGGATAGCCTAAACAACAAGCTGCTCCAAATAGTTGCAGTATAAGCCAGCAGCCATGATGCCCAATAGGCGTTATAAAATAAGCCATCAAACTAGTGATGGCTACATAAATCCCTGCACATACGATGATAGTATGGTTGGGTACCAGTTTAGTCAAAGTGATTTTTCTATTGGCCCAACCATTTTTAATCGCTTCTTTTCGTTCTGCTTGCTTACGTGCATGTGCTTGTTGTATTTGTTTAAAATGTGGATCTGGCCCCACCCAACCTATCTCTTTTGGCTGTTTGAAGAGATAGTGCGCGACCATCATAGCTAGGCCATTGGCTACCATAGCAATAAAAGAACCATCCATTCCTGTTTCAGGTTTGACCCATTTGTTCCAACTTAAAATAACGAGTACACCTGTAGCCATACCCATCAAAGCCGTTCGGGAGGTGCCTCGAAAGCCAAAAACGGCTAAGATCAACGGAGCAGGCAGTATAGGTATTTTGCAATCAAGGGACCAATACATTAGTTTCAAGAGATCCTTACAGTAAAAAGCTGCTACCATAGCAAATAAGCCCACTATGAGTGTAGTCCATCTGGCTATTTTAAGTTGGCATGTGTCTGCCATTTTTTGTTTACTCTGTAGTCCTGTTACGATGTCATGGCTGACCATAATAGAACAGGCATTCAAACAAGAATCAGCTGTAGACATAGCCATAGCGATTAAACTAATGGAAATAAATCCCTTAAAAAGAGGGGGAATATGGGTCATTACATACCTCCACACCTCAGATTTTAGTAAGCCTGGTGCTTCTATAAAAACAAATAAGCCAATTAGAATCACAAGAATTTTAATGATAATGGCAAAAATGGTGGAATATGTAAAAACTTTTTGGGCTTGAGTAGGACCAGAACTCATATAGACCCGTTGTATAATTTGCGGGTTTATATAGGACACTAAGTTACTTAGTACAAGGAACAAGAGAGCTATTAGCTCAGTATTAAAATGGAATAGGTTGCTAAATTGAAACTTACTTTGACTTTGTAGGATGGGAACGATTGCTGCACATGGTTTACCTGCCTTTGCAAACATAAACCAAGTCAAAAGAGGAATGATAACCGAGAAGGTTACAAATTGTAATACATCTGTAAAGGTAACGGCACGAATCCCCCCAAATGTGGAATAGAAAATAAGAAGTAAAGTGGCAAGGATAGTAGTGCCAGCATGATTATCTAAGCCAATACACATGTTAATCGCCTGGGATATTACGGTGATTTGAGCAGTAATTGCAATGATAGAACCACAAATACTGACTAGCGCAGCGATAACTCGCGGGTACTTACCATAGATACTGCCTATCGTTTCTGCTATAGAGAGGTGTTGCATAAATGGCCCCATACGTAATGCTAACTTACTGATAACCCACAAACCAAAGCAATCGAAAATTCTAACAATTATCCACCATAAGCCCAATGCATGTACACACTCTACGTTCCGTATCAAGGCGCCTCCTCCAACAGCAGTAGCCAACACAGTAGCTACTAAAGTAGCTGTAGAAAATTGTTTATTTCCCACTGCATATTCTCGAAAGGTGGTTTTTTTTCTACTAAAGTAAATACCTACAACCAAGGTTAGCAATAAAAAAGCGGCCACTATAAATAGGGAGATGTTGAAACAAAGCATAGCGAAAGTGGTTAAAAAATTATAATAATATCTATTATAATAAGTTTTTTTAACTAAAATTCAAAATAAGTGTCTATTCACGACAGTGGTTGGTAAGGCAGTTTTATTTTTAACGTGAGTTCTGGATTTATCTAATTGATTTACAGGAATTTTAACACAGTATTTTATTGATATTTTTACTAAAAAATCAGCTATATTACTTGATAAAATCAAGTAATATACAACATAAAAATCTGATAACCAGAATAATTCATATATCAGTATGCTTTATAAAACTATATACAAAATAAATTTTGTTAATTATTTTATAATTGATTTTTAAATTAAAAAATAATCTAATCCAAAACTCACGTTTTTTACTTTATTCTTGATAAAAAAGTGGACAAAAAATGCAGCCCCGGGCAAAAAGCGGCTGAAAGTGTCATTTTACACGGGCGTTGTTCTTTTAACGCAAAAAACCAGTGACTTGAACAGATACTATAACTTAATATGGAATGGCACCATAGCATCCGGTTGTTGCTTGGGGGTGGCAGGGTGAGCAAGTCATTATAGATAGTTTGTTGCTTTGGCACAACTTAATTTGTACTTCCTCATTATTTTAAGTAGATAGTGGACGGTTACCATAGTCAAGCCGTTGGCTGCCATAGCAATGAAAGAACCGTCTATCCCTGTTGATGGTTCAACCCATTTGTTCCAAGCTAAAATAGTGAGTACACCTGAAGCCATACCGATTAAAACTGTATGGGATGTACCCCGAAAACCAAAAACAGCTAAGATGAAGGGGGCAACGGTTATAGGTAGATAAAGCCCAAGATTTAATTTGAGCAAATCCAATAAATTACTGTAGTAAAAGGTTAGTCCCATAGCAAATAGCCCTATAAAAATTGACGCAATCCTTGTCAACTGGAGCTGATAAGGATAGGTTTTTGTACCACGTATAGATTCTAGCATATCATGACCAACTGCAATAGCGCCTGAGTGTAAACAAGAGTCAGCGGTAGACATAGCCATAGCTAGTAAACTAACAGAAAGCAATCCTTTAAACACGGGTGGAATATCTGTCATGATATAGTCCCAAACCTTGACTGCTGAGGCCTCTGGTGCACCTATAAAAATAAATAATCCAATCAAGCATATAACCATATTGATGCATATCCCAAAAAAAACAGCATACCGGAAAACATTCCTAGCCTGTGTGGGTCCAGAAGACATATACACCCTATGTAAAATAGGTGCGTCGATATAAGATGCAAGGATAGATAAAACCAGCGCAACCATGGCGATTAGATTCATATCGTAATGGAATATGGTACTGAGTTGAAATGTATCTTGTTCCTGTAAAAGTGGAAAAATTTCTGAAAATGGTTTGCCCAACTTCATAAATATAAACCAAGAAAAAAAAGGTAGAATCACAGCAAAAGTCATAAATTGTACCACATCGGTAAAGACAACGGTACGTATACCTCCAAAAGAGGAATAGAAAATCAAGATTAAAGTAGAACAGACTGTAATGAGCTTAGGGTCAACTGTATGTATGCATATACCAATAGATGAAGCCATTACATGCACTTGCATCGCAACCATTGTAACGGACGAACCGATACTGCAAAGCGCCACAATAACCCTGGGGCACTTGCCATAGATGCTGCCTATGGTTTCTGCCATAGAGAGGTTATGCATAAATGCACCCATACGTAGTGCTAGCCAACCCACAACCCACAAACCTAAATCTCCTAAAATGGATACGATAATCCAATAAAGCCCAAGTTCATGTACTTGTTCTACATTACGGGCCAACCCACCTCCGCTATAAGCAGTAGCCAATACTGTAGCCACCAAGGTAGCGGTAGCAAACTGTTTATTCCCTACTGCATAGGTGCGAAAGGTGTTTTTTTTTCTACTAAAGTGAATACCTACAACCAAGGTGAGTAATAAGAAAGCGGAGAGTATACATAGGGGGGCATCAAAGGAAATCATAAAATTAAGTCGTTAAGCTAAAAAAGAGCTATATGGCTCATACACAAGTACTTATTTTAAGAATTTTTATTTAAAAATGCAACAAATAGGTCGAAGAAAAAAGTAGGCCTAGCCATATTTTTCCCATATTAAAGCATGAGGTAAGGCATGATTTTATCTCGCCAATCGGAGCGATAACCGGGTAATCTTTGAATAGCCGCTAGAGCGGTAAACTTTCCTTGTTGCTTTCTATAGTTTATAATCGCTTTGGCCATAGCAGCTGAGATATAAGGATGAAAAACCAATGCTTTAAAGGTTGCTTGGTTTAAGGATAATTTTTTAGGTCTATACTTGGCTGGTATCGTGGTCCGCTGCATGAGTTTTACTTGAAGGTGGTGCGGTAGACCATATACTTCTTTATATTGATCCAACGAAACAAATCCACCTAGCTTGTCTCTATACCGTAGGATGCGCATAGCTAGTGGCTGCCTGATGCCTGCTATCGTTTGCAACTGGTCTGCTGTAGCTGTGTTGATGTTAATCAGGGTGTATGTACGGGCATTTTCTTGCAGCAAGATTAAATTTTTGTCTAATAACGCAATGTCTGCACGGTGATCTATTGGTTGATGGCTAACGTATAGTTGATATATTTTAGGTGCAATGATGGCCAATAGGATCAGCACAATAATGGCTAATAAGCTGTTGCTTTCCCTATTGGAGAAATGAAAAGCTTGTTTGATCGAATGTTTGAATTTGTCCAACATGATGCCTATGAGCTGTGACATATTTTTCCCATTTCTCTATCAGTTTAATAAAATTTTCTGGTAAAGGCGCTTCAAAGGAGTGGGCTACTTTTGTTACAGGATGGGTAAAGCTAAGCACAGCTGCATGTAGTGCCTGATGAGGCATCAGTTTAAAACAGTTGTGCACAAAGGCCTTATAGGAGGCATATCGTTCGCCACTAGCAATTGTGTCACCGCCATATTGCGGATCACCAAAGAGAGGGTGGCCGATATGTTTCATATGCACGCGAATTTGATGGGTACGTCCGGTTTCTAATCTACAGGCTACTAGGGCTACATCATGCAGCCGCTTGACGACTTGGTAATGGGTAACGGCTCTTTTCCCTTGTTGGCGGTCAGGGAAAGCGGATATTTTTTGATGGTTATGACTGTCTTTTCCTATGTTTACATCAATTGTTCCAGTCTCATTTTGGGGATTGCCCCAGACCAATGCATAATAGGTTCGTGTGACCGTATGGTGATAAAATTGACGCGCCAAAGCTTCCAAGCTTTCTGCTGTTTTGGCCACTACCAATAGACCTGATGTGTTTTTATCAATCCGATGGACCAATCCAGGCCTGGTGGGCATGTGGTCTTTTAAAGGCAAATGCTTATAGTAATACAATAGCGCATGGGCTAGTGTACCGGTTCGATGGGCCATATCTGGATGCACTACCATCTGAGCGGGTTTATAAATAACCAATAAGTGATCATCTTCATAAACAATATTTAAGGGTATGGCTTCTGGTGTAAGGGTTTCAAGGTCGATGGGGCTGGGTATGTGTGCTACTATTGCATCTGTAGCCCGAACGATATAATTGGATTTAATAAGTTGCCGATTAACTGAAACGCATTGATTGGTAATGGCTTCTTGGATTTTGTTTCGGCTGATTGGTAAGACCTTAGATAAAAACTTGTCTATACGAAGCCCGGACTGTTCTTGGGTAACCGTAACGACATATGCTGGTGTTTCAGTGACATCTTTCATCCTTACACCAAGTTATACTGTAAAATTTTTTCGCTGCATCAGCGCATCTACCAGCAATATATTTCTAAATAACCGTCGCTTACGGCCTGAGGCCGTTTTGTGTTTCGCTATTACGTGAGCAGCGGGTGGAGGATTTGCGGTTATTGCCTGGCGCAAAGGAACCGGTTGCGCTGCTTGGTCTACCACTTTAGGCGTGATGGGCATAGGCGGCGCTATATTTTTTACTTTATTTGCATCTGCATAGGCCGCTTCATCTAGTTCCTCCTGGGAGGTTGAATCATCAGAAGCAGCCAAATACTTATATAGCCACCGAATCCCCCAAAGGATTAAAAACACACTGACCTTAATCTCTGTTTCAGATTTGCCTATAAAAAATCCCATAACTTGAGCCTAAAAACAAGAAAAAAAGGCCTTTTAGCTGCCTTTCTTTTTAAAGTTGACGCTTGATTTCTTTTTGTTCAAAGCCTTCTATAATATCCCCCACTTCAATTTCGTCAAAATTTCTGATATGTATCCCACACTCAGAAACAGATTTGACCTGTTTGATCTCTTCTAGCCCATGTTTAATGGTATGGATTGCACCGGTAAATATAACCTGGTCTTTTCTGATAACACGTATGGGATTGGCTTGTTTGATATAACCTGCTTGTACTTGACAACCTGCAATATTACCAATTTTTGAAAACGTAAAGATCTTTTTAATTTCTGCTCGACCTGTAGTCATTTCTTCTATGGTAGGTGCCAAAAGCCCCTGTACCGCACTACGCACATCATCTATCGCACTGTAAATAATCGAATATTGCTTGATTTCTACTCCTTCTCTTTCGGCTAATTTTTTAGCTTGTGCAGAGGGTTTAATATGGAAGGCAATAATAATCGCTTCAGCGGTAGCAGCAAGGAGTATATCAGACTCTGAAACCGCCCCTACACCCTTATGTAAAATATTCACCTCTACCTCTTCATGGGATAACCGTAGCAATGCATCTGCTAACGCCTCTATAGAGCCATCCATATCCCCTTTGATGATAATATTCAGCTCCTTAAAGTTGCCTACAGCCAAACGACGGCCAATTTCATCAAGGGTAAGGTGAGACTTGGTACGCAATGTTTGCTCACGCAACAGTTGTTGCTTCTTTTGTGCCAATTCCCCTACCTCCTTTATGCTGCTCATCACACGAAAGGTATCGCCTGCTCTGGGCGCACCATTTAACCCCAATATTTGCACAGGTGTAGCAGGGGAAGCTACTTTTTGGGTGATGTTTTGGTGGTTTAACATCGCTTTTACTTTGCCATAGTAGACGCCTGCTAGCACAATGTCGCCTACATGTAGGGTCCCCTCTTGTACAATGCCAGTGGCCACATACCCTCTACCAGGATCTAGGAAAGACTCAATAATTGTACCCCTTGCTTTTCTAGTAGGGGTCGCTTGCAAGTTAAGGAGTGAGGCTTCTAAAAGAATTTTTTCTAAAAGCGCATTGATCCCTTGCCCTGTTTTGGCTGAAATCTCTTGGCATTGATATTTCCCACCCCAGTCTTCAACCAAGATGTTACAATTGGCCAAATCTTCTTTAACTTTTTCTGGATTGGCCTGTGGTTTATCAATTTTATTGATGGCAATAATAATCGGGCAACCTGCCACTTGCGCATGGCTGATCGACTCCTTGGTCTGGGTCATAATGCTATCATCTGCAGCGACCACAATGACAATAATATCGGTTACCTGTGCACCCCTGGTACGCATAGCTGTAAAAGCTTCGTGCCCAGGGGTATCTAAAAACACAATCTTTTTGTTTTGATCGGTAGTAATGGCATAGGCCCCAATGTGCTGGGTAATACCACCCGCCTCTTTTGCGGTTACCTTTGTTGTACGAATATAATCCAATAAAGAAGTTTTGCCATGGTCTACGTGCCCCATAATGGTGACAATAGGCGGACGTTCTACCAGTTCACCCGCTACTTCGTCTATATCCTTACAGGTTGCTGCATCATGTAGGTCAACAAACTCTACGCTATAGCCAAACTCATCCGCTACAACGGTAATGGCTTCTGCATCCAGACGTTGGTTGATAGAGATAATCATGCCTAAAGACATACAAGTAGAGAGGATCTCATTGACCGTAATGTCCATAAAGGAAGCGAGTTCATTGGCGGATATAAACTCTGTGATTTTTAAAACTTTTTCTGTTTCCTGACGTTGACGCTTTTCCTCAGCCTCCAGGTGGGCACTGCGCCGATCTCTTTTGTATTTAGACCGTGCGCCATCACCGGCGCCTTGGTTTAACTTGGCTAAGGTTTTTTTAATTTGGCTTTCTATTTCTTGAGCAGATACGCCTTCTTGCTCTTTGGGGCCTACAGTTGTTTTAGGATGCTTTGTATTACGCAAAGCACCAGCGGTTGCGTTAGATTTAAATGACCCTGCTTTTTTACCACCTCCTAGTGGTCTAGCGCCAGGGGTAGAGGTAGTAGGAGGGGTAGCCCTACCGTGCGGTTTTGTGCCGCCTATTTTAGATGAGCCCATAGAACCACTCGACTTTTGGAACAGTACGCCACTGCTAGGGCGATGCCTTCTAAAAGTAGGTTCAGGTAAAGTCATTTTGCCTACTATAGTAGGTCTTTTAAGTGGCTCTGAAAAGGTTATTTTATCTGGTTTGGTAGGTGGGTGTTTCGTTGCTTCATCCAAGTGACTTGTATCGCCATTTGCTATCTCTGGCGGCAGCTCTGTAGCCTCAACAGCAGCAGGGGGCACCTCAGCTTTCGTTTTTTCAGTAGCCAACTCTATTTTCCCAACTGCCTTTAAGCCAGGCAAAACCGGAACAGAGGCTTCGTAATGAGCTGGGGGAATAGGAGGTGTTTGTTCCACTCTTTTGCCTTGCATTTCTGTTTGCTTATGGACGGGTCGCACTTCTGTATTGGTTGTACGCGTATGTTTACTAGCTGGAGCAGAAAGACTTGCATAGGTTTTACCGATGGTGACGTGCGCCGCTTCCTGTTTATCTACACCAGCTGAAATAAATTCAGTAGCTAGTATATTAAATTGTTCGGCCGTTATTTTAGCATTGGGTTTGTTATCTATGACAAACCCCTTTTGGGCTAAAAAAGAAGCAATCGTCTCTGTTCCGACATTTAACTTTCGAGCCACTTGGCTGAGTCGCATGTTTTTTTCTTCATTCATGGGTTATCTTTCTCTACCTATAAGGTATATTTAGGTTAACCATTAAGCGTTTGATCTAATATAGCATAGATTTCATCTATCGTTTCCTGCTCCAAGTCCACACGTTGTTCAAGGGTGGCTTTAGGCAAGGTTAAAACACTTTTAGCTGAGTCTAAACCAACCTGATGCAACGCTTCCAAAATCCAAGGTTCAATGGTGTCACTAAACGCAGCAAGCGGAATATCATGCGCCTCTAAATGGCTAGGGATATCTCTATAGACATCTATTTCCTTGCCAATTAGCCGACTGGCTAGTTTGATATTTTGCCCTCCTTTACCAATAGCTAGTGCCACTTGATCGGGATCTAAGTAGACCGCTATCCGCTCACCACTTTGCTCCACCCGATTGATACATGCAGGGTTTAGGGCACGCGCAATATATAGCTCTAAGTTATCTGTATAATTAATAATATCAATATTTTCATACTGGAGCTCTTTGGTAATGCCATGTATACGTGAGCCTTTGATGCCTACACAAGCCCCAACGGGGTCAATTCTATCATCAAAGGTTTCAACTGCTACTTTAGCACGTGCGCCTGGGTCTCTGACAATTTTTCTTATGGCAATAAGTCCATCCTGTATTTCAGGAATTTCATTTTCAAATAACCTTTCTAAGAAAAGAGGCGACGCCCTAGAAAGTATAACGCGGGGCGTGGCATTATTAAAGGCTACCTTGTAAATCACCGCACGAATATGTTCTCCTTTTTTAAATTGATCTTTAGGTATTTGTTCTGACTTTGGTAAAAAAAGCTCATTGTTTTCATCATCTAGTAAGATGACTTCCTTACTCAAAATTTGATTTACTTCAGCTGAAATCAAACCACCCACCAGCTGCTCATATTTATTGTATAGGGCCTCTTTTTCCAGTTCCCGAATCTTTTGTATCAGCATTTGCTTAGCGGTCAATATTAGCCTTCTACCAAAATCAGAAATTTTAATTTCTTCAGATAGTTCTTCCCCCAGTTCAAAGTCGGCTTCTATTTTTCTAGCCTCCGAAAGCGATATCTTGTTAGGTGCACCTACATCTACCGCATCATCAGCTACTACATTACGAAAGCGCCATATCTGTAAATCTCCTTTATCAAGGTTGATAATGATATCAAAATTGTCACTATTGCCAAATTTACTCAGCATGACGGAACGAAACACATCTTCTAAAATACGTATGACGGTGGGTCGATCAATATTTTTAGATTTCGCAAATTCTGCAAATGACTCTACTAATTTATTACTATCCATTGATCACTAAAACAATAAGCGCGTATACAAAGCAAAAATAGGTGCAAAAAGGTAACACAAAGCGGACCCTAAAACAACCTTAAAATGATGCTTTTTTAGAATGATTCCAGTTTACACCGGTAAGATTAGAATCCTAGCAATATACAAAAAAAATAGCTCTAAAACATCTATCGATGTATCCTTCTGGCAATACCCTCCGAAAACAAGCAGCAAATGTGATTTGGAGAAAGATGTGGTGCTCAAGTAGCGTGCACAGATGAAAAGGAAAACAGCTGCCCCCTAGCGCAACAACCCAGCCCGGAACGAATACTTAAGGTTTAGGATTTTTTTTGTACTTATTATACCGTATACCTGCCACTTCTTTTTTTAAAGTTAAGAGTTCTCTATCAATTTCTCCTTGGCTAATGCTTAATAATATGCCTAGTGCAATACCTGTAAATACAAGTGAAGTCCCTCCCATGCTCACAAATGGTAAAGGCAGGCCTGTTACAGGGCCGAGGCCTACTGCAATGGCCATATTCAGTAAAGCTTGCAATACTAATAACAGGCTGATACCTGTAGCCAAAAGCCCCCCATAGTAATGCCTTGTTGTAGGGAGCAGGGCAATGGCCCTATATAGCAACAGCAAATAGAGCACCATAACGCATATACCACCTATAAGGCCATACTCTTCAATTAAAATGGCATAAATAAAATCGGAGTAAGGGTGGGGTAAGAAGTTGCGTTGGGTGCTATTACCAGGGCCTTTACCAGTCAGTCCACCTGTTGCAATAGCAATGTAAGCTTGTTCAGCTTGAAAGGAAACATCCCCCTTAAGAAAGCTTTCTATGCGTTTGACGGCTGTGCCGCCACGTTGTCCCCAAAGCAGTGCGCCTCCTGCCACTAGGCTACCCGAGCATATGATCATGAGTAGGTATTTAATAGGGATTCTACCGATGAACATCAGTACCAAACAAGTACCGAATAGCAGCATCGCGCTAGAGAAATTGGTTAAAGCGATCAAACCACTAATCACGCCAGACCAGGTCAATATAGGCAGACAGGCTGTTCTAAAGCAGGTAATATTTTTTTGTTGTTTGGCCAGCATATGGGCCATGCGTATAATCAGGGAAAGTTGTGCGAGGTCAGAGGGTTGGAAGGATTTATTGATCAAAGGGATATGCAGCCAACGGGAGGCTTCATTTAATTTTACGCCATATTGCCAAGTGACCAGTAGTAGCGGAATTGATAGCCAAAGCGCCACCTTAGCCATAGTGGCATAGTAGCGGTAATCAATCCGGTGGCTGAGCCACATAGCCGCTAACCCGGCGCCTATCAAGAGTGTCTGTCTGATCAAATAGTATTCAGTGTTATGGTCCATCTGTCTATAGGCTAAAGAGCTAGAAGCACTATAGACGGTTAAAATACTCAGGTTAGACAAGACCAATGCTATGCCCCATATTATGGGATCTCCTTTTAGTTTTGCTTGAATCAACTGCTTCATAGGTGGTCTATAGGGGCTGATGTTCTAATGGGCATTAGGGAAAAAATAATACAATATACTAATTTATAAGATATACCTTTATAAAACTGTTATTAGCGCAAAAATTAATGCAGCAACCATAAGGCACCCCCCTTTTACTTTCAGCAGCTTTTACGCCCAACCAAACTGATTCTACTACGTCTAATAAAAGCCTTCCTAATAACCGCATGGACCGCTCTTAAGTAAGTATGTTGATCTTTGAGTGCCGGTGTTTGGAATTGTATTTGCTTTCGCTTACTATTCAAGGCCGGTTAATAGAATGTATCGGTTCCATTACGCCTGCTTTTTAACTTATCTAGGGCTCAAGCAGATGGCTGCCCTATTGATGCGGGTATGTCTATTTTTGAAATCATGCTGTTTAAGTGGTGATAAGCACCATCAGGCCTTATCGGCTTGTGTACATACAAGAGCAGCAGTAGGTTGTAGGGGCAGCCTATCTACAGAGCAGGCACTAGACTTGGACATGGAGCGCGGCGAAAATAGCAGCCAGCTAAATATTAAACAACCAAATACTACAATTTATAGGATGTTAGGGTGTGTGTTGGGATGTGTAGCAACGGGTTGCTTGATACTGACGGCCTTGCATAATTGGTTTGATTATTGCGTAGGTCCATCCAATCTACTTCAGCCATCATTGTACCAATGTAACCACCCCTTCGCATTTCATGTTAGAGGCAACCACTATGTCCAGCACCGCTAACATGACTACGGAAAAGGAACAATTCGTTATCGATGCGATTGGTACGCCAAAATGGAACGCAGTATCTTCACGCCCTTTAGATGACCAGGTCATGGGTGACCTTATTAGTGAGTTTTCAATAGAGAAGATAGCAGAGTGGCTTGCGCAAGGCCTAGATATAAATGAACCGGACCAAAAACTAGGATACACCTTATTGATGCATGCCGTATGGTATAATAGTCGGCATATTGTGCAATCCTTAATAGATCAAGGAACGGATGTGAATGCACAAAGTAAGGATGGAACTACGAGTCTCATGATAGCAGTCAAGCAAAATGATGCACCCATGGCTTCGTTTTTAATAGAACATGGAGCAGATCCATGTATAGCAGATCATCAAGGTAACACAGCGCGGTCTTTAGCCAAAGCCATTCCAAATAAAAAAACCAAGTCTAAGATAGCCATATTGGATCAAGCAAAGCAATGTATAGCGTAGTAGATGCATGGTCTTATTGCATGGTATGTGTTCAGCGCAGTGGTTTTTTTCGTTAAAAGAACAATCTGGAACAGATACCTATCATTGTAAGGGGCGTTTGCTTCCATTGCGTCCATTTAAAGCGCTAATGTCCGCCGATAAAAAAACTTGGCGCTTCAGTAAACTTGTAGTCTTTAGACGAACGGTTGTTCAGCGGATCAGAAAAACAGCTTGTTTGAGCCCGCACAGCGAGTGAGTTCTGTTTTTCCCGCTGGGAAACCGTTCGTTTCATTACCTTTACTGCGTGCCAACTTTTTATCGACGGACATGAGACGCTATAAGGAAATTTTATTTTTACTTTTTTCTTGATAAAAAAGTGGGATAAAATTCATTATGAACCAGTATCGTGAACAAGGTGCTATTGCATGTTGGTTGCACGTGACCCGCAAGTTGTGGAATCTGCCTTTCCTATTAGGTGATGGTATTTTTTTCCAAGCACCCGGGCTGCTGCAATCCAAGTTAGGCAAATTAAAAAAAACAGAACCATTAAAAATGGCGCCAGTTGATTCGGCTCGGCAGCTGCAAAGATAGTATAACAGATGACTTGTACAAGCGCCCCCGCAGACTTCCCTATTTTTCCCCCTAATATATCCACTGCTGCTTTTCCTTTTGTGCTCATCTCTTGGTCTAAAGGAATATAGGCCATCTCTTTAGTGACATCAAAAAAACAATACTTCGTTCCCTTTGCCAATACATTTTGCAGGCCGCCAATTGCTACAATGGCCGTTAAAGTGGATATACCCATGATCGCCTTTGATACAAAGTGGTAATCCACTGCAATAATCAGCAGGAAAAAAGCACCACCTACTATAAGGGTGGTAACAGGTGTGATCAGTGCTGCCCCTAGCCAGTTTAGTTTCCGAATTACTACATGGCCAAAACAAGCACAAGACAATGTGCAAATGCCCGTCCAGAATAATACCCTACCTTGGTAGGTAATAAAACGGGTAGGATCTTGTTGATACAGCTGAGAGGTTTCATAAAACCAGAGCCCCTCTATTAAATGCACAACCATAGAGTAAGCGATCATCAATATACAAATTAATGAAAGGTATGTAGACCTAGCAATCATTTTAAAACTTTTATATAATCCTAGTTGTAGTCTGGGGATGCGTCTGCCTTGTACCCTTTGGCCGCAGATGATATATTGCTCGATATATTTGTGTAAAAGTAGAATGCAGAGGCATAGCGTGGCAATAACAATCATGAGTGTGGCTATTTTTGGGGCTGTTGCCACTTTATACTTACCTATGAAAGGCAATAAAAAGTGATCAGCACGCGAAAAGTAGACCATGATACTGCCAGAGATAAGCAGATTGGCTTGTCCAATCAAATTGAAAAAAAAGTAAAAGCGGCCCGCTTCTTCTGTTGTGGTTATTTTATTGGCTAATTGCCAATACAGCAAGGTAAAGACAATCATAGGCCAAAGTTCACCTAACATATAGAAGAGTATTAAGGTCCATTTACCCCACATGATAAAAAACCATTTCAGGTAAGGGTAAAGCCTAATATAGGCATCCACCTTACAAGGGTCAGGGTGCAGGAGTTCCTGATAAGGGAATAAAAAAAAGCCAAATAAAAGGAAAAAAAAGAGGAAAAAGATGATAATGCCTCTAAAAATCTTTTCTGTGGTCACCTTATTACATAAGACTGTATAGATAACTACAAATAAAATTCCTGCAGGCATTTCAACAAATAGCTTAATAAAGCTCAATACTTCTGCCCCTATTAAGGTGACTACTAGACCATCTTTTATGCCACGGATTAAATTTTGATTCAGTAAGATAAGAAACATCAAAATAGCCATAGAAAAAAATTTTTGCAGGGCGCTGCCCTTAATAGGCCACTGCATAGGATACCATTTTTTTAGTAGGGCTGTTACATGTTTCATAAAGTAAGACTAAAAATTCCTTAGGGGTTACAATTGGTCCATGGTGTCATTCTTACATTGACACCATGTCTTGAACAGTTCAAGTTACTTAGCGCAGTCCAAACCGAGTAGGTACATCTTTCCCCTTTAAGCTTTGCCCAAGAAAAGCATTACTAGGCTATGGGCAACAGAGTAGGGAACAATTTGCAAGATGCGCATGGTTAATCCATTAAAGATGGCAAGAAACTTCTTTTCTACTGTAATGTTATGTTTAAGTCGTCCTATCCAAGTCATAGGCACCTCTGAGCCACAGTTTTGTGTGGCGATCAGATCAAATGGCATCGTTAAAGCAGATACAGCGATACCCAATACCGTACTAACCATCATATTGATCCACACCCCACTTATATCCTTTGTAAATTCATAAGCCAATATACATGCCGAACTACTCAATATATTCCTTAAAAAGATCGGCGTCACAATATCCATCATCCTTTCTTTTCGTTTCATTAAAGCCCCTTTATTAGCAGCAATTTCTTTTGTTTCGCTATATATGGTCACGGCTGTTTCTACCATTCCGGCTAGGAAGCATTCCCAGATGACCAGTAGCGCAAAATTAGTTATCGCATAATAGTCAGTAGAGCAGAGGAAAAGCCACTGAGAAACCCCAAAAGCCAAAGCCGCTATAACCTGTCGCAGTGCATAAATATGTGCGCCGGAAAAAAATAATTTAAAATTTTTAGTACGTATGCACCTGGTCACAATAGAGGTATAAGGCTCACCGGTTTCTTGGTAGACTACTTTTACAAACTGAGCAGGTGCCACTAAGTAGGCTACGACCATACAAGCGATACCATGTGCAAGTGGATCAAAAAAAAAGCGGTATAGGAGTGTGTTATATTCCATATTTATAGATGGTTTGGCTTAAGGTTACATATTGCAGTAGCACTAAGTGTGGCAGAGGTAGCTAAACCTTGCAGCGATACAATCGGGTATGATAACTTTAGTGATTCCGTTCTATGTTAGGTTACGCCTTGGTCCAGGTGGGGGAACCTAATATGAGAAACGGACCTAGTACTAAGGGCCAAATATAGTCTTTTCAAAGGACTTTTTCAACTAATGATTCCCCTTAGTAACCCGTATGTCATCCATGCTACACACCCATTGTGCATCTCATGCCTTATGCTCCTGTTGCTTTACTTCGTTGATATATGGTTGGTTGGGCCTATGGCCATGCCCTAGGTAGCTAGGGCATGGCCATTTGGGTAGTTTTGCTATGGCTCCAGCTGTGGTACATTTGGCTATGAATATTTGGAATTTTATTTAATTTTTATTACAGCTTGCAATAGGATGCCTGGTTGGCCTTACATCTTAAATAAGGTTTTTTTGCTTGATTTAGCGTTAAGCAGATGGTATATATGTATATATGATGAAATATAATTTGCAGCCATTTTGTTTAAGCATGATGGTACCCTATGATTAAACATCCATGTTATGAAAAAGTATACTTACTATAACTATAGCGTAGGCCTATTCATTGGGCTATTCAGCTTTAATATATGGTTTTCTTCTGTCCATGCCAGCAGGCAAGAGCTAGGTTGTGGGTCCTTTTGCTGGCGTAACATGAAAATAGCGGAGGCAAGACATCCGAAAGCTGCTAAGCAGGTGAAGGTGGGGGGGCATTTCTTACATTAACGGGTGCCTGTTTTGCTCTGTTTTATCTGTTGAAATTGCGTAACTATGATGGAAATAGCCCCAATATGCCTATTATTCATAATAATGGTACGGGTGTAACTACTCCTGGTCCCTTTACTTCAACAGATGGGTATAGCAGTAGTATGCTTAATAACAGAACTGATATAACGCATCTGGAAGAAGTTGTTACTAAGGCGCTAGAAAAGGGCGAAGAAGAATGGGGTAATCGTACAACTACAGAAAACCCATCCACTACTACAAAAAAGCCATCTAGGAAACCGTCTAAAAAGCCTTCCAAGAAGCCGTCTACTACTACCTCAAAACCGTCTACTACTACTGTAAAACCAGATGATGGCGTGCCACCAATAAAGGATCCAATGGTCTTAGATGAGCAATTCATAGCATATACTAAGGATAGTAGTTTTTCGGAAGAAAGGGTACAATATTTGCTTGATCAAGGCTTAAAGATAGATGCAAATAACCAAGGGTCGACGTTATTGATTTACGCAGCATTCGCTAGCAATAAACCTGCCATACGATTTCTAGTAGAACGTGGGGCAAAGGTGGATGCACAAACTAGTGATGGGCTCACAGCTTTAATGATAGTAGCACAAAACGGTCTTGAGGATATAGTTGACTTTTTACTAGAAAAGGGCGCAAATCCATGCATAAAAGATAAAAAAGGTCAAACTGTTCAAGCCCATACAAAATCCACCTTCCCACATATTATAGAAAGATGAAATGCAGCTATAGAAAAACTCCATGGCGTGAAGGAATGTGTGTAGCATGTGTGGCAAGACCAGTCTTACTATCAATGTATGATTGTATTTGTATTTGTTCAGTCAATGTCGTCAACTTAAGGAATATCTATTCTAAACACAGAGATAGAAATGGCTAATTCGTACGGCGCTGCTTATCTCCGCCAATAAAAAGTTGGCACACAGTAAAAGTAATGACGAACGGTTGTTTCAGATGGAAAACAGAAAGCGCCCACTACCTGGGCGCTTTCTGTTTTCCATCTGTAAGATGCCACTTTCAGCCACTTTTTACCGAGGGCTTGATTTTTTTGTCCACTTTTTTATCAAGAAAAAAGTGAGATAAAATTCATTATTAACCAATGGAGAGGATAGATACTTTTACTTGACAATCAATGAAAAAATACTTAAGTTGACGCTATTTTGTGAATAGATACTAAAAATGCCTTTTTTACCACTATCTTAAACAGGTACTAAAAATCTGTTGTAAGCACGCAGCTATACCCGGAACCGCCTCACCTATATCGCCTGCACCAATGGTTAAGATGACCTGATGTGTTTGAATCCTGGCACAAGCAGCCAGTGCATTCGGCAAAGCATCCATTGCTACTAAGTCTTTTTGGGAACAGGTGAGTGCATCAAAAATAAGCGCTGACGTAACACCTGGTATCGGGGCTTCTCTGGCTGGATAGATCGGTAATATAAAAACCTGATCTGATAGACTTAAACTTGTAGCAAACGCTTTATAAAAAGCCTGGGTACGTGAAAAAAGATGGGGTTGAAAGATGGCTGTTATATGGCTATTCGGATAGAGCTTTTTAACCGAGCCTAGTAAAGCGCTAAGCTCTGCAGGATGGTGCGCATAATCATCTATAAAGAGGTAACGCTTATGGTTGCAAACCAAGGAAAATCGCCTTTTTATGCCTGGGAAGTTGGCCAAAGCAGTGCGTATTTGGTTTTCTGTTATGCCAAGTGTCAGGCAGATCGTAATGGCTGCTAATGCATTTTCAATGTTATACAGCCCAGCTATAGGCAAGACTAAGTTCGAGATCGTTTGATTGCTTCCTAGGTAGTCGAAACTACTTTGGTTGGGAGCAATACCTATATTAGCCGCTATAATATCTCCTTGATGTAGCCCATAGGTTAGGAAAGGTTTATGGTAGTAGTTGCTTATTGCTAGTTGCTTTGCAGCGTTGTATTGGATAAGTAAATGTTTTTGATTTTGTTGAACAAATTCTATAAAACTAGTCTCCATAGAGGCGGTTGTTGTATAGGTTTCTGGATGATCTGCATCTGCAGCCGTCACAATACTAAAGGTAGGTCTAAGGTGGAGAAAAGATCTATTGAATTCATCGGCTTCTGCTACCATTAGCTTGACCTCATCCAATAAATGGTTATATAATAAATTGGCATCATATAGATGCATTATACCGCCTACAAAGGCTACCATGGAGAGGTTGCTCTGATAGAGTAGATGGGCAATCATGGCGGAAGTAGTCGTTTTGCCATGTGTACCCGCCACGGCTATGGTAGGCAGTCGTTTGGAAATAGCTCCTAAGACTACTGCACGTGATTGGATCTTGTAACCAGCCTGTTTAAAATAATTTAAGATCAAGTTATCGGTAGGGATAGCAGGTGTATAAACCACTAGGGTTTGGTTGGGGTGGTTGCAAATAACTTCAGGAATCGCCTCCATTGTATCCTTACAACTGATTACCATACCTTCTTTACTTAATTGTGTTACTAAAGGCGAGGCTGTACGGTCATAGCCAAACACTTGGTAGCCTTGTCTGGCGCATAACCGGGCCAAGGCACTCATGCCTATACCACCAATACCTATAAAGTATATAAAACTGTAGTCGTTAAATGGCAACATAATTCTGGGCGTAGAATTGGAAATAAGTTGAAAGTTATGAATGTACGTTAAAAAAGCTTATCTAAACCGATCGGATCTAAGTTCAGAAAAATATTGCTTCTTTTTAAGCAAGTAATCCATCAAGATGCTTCCTTTATAACGATTGGGCAAGTAGGGAGTAGGGTTGGCTACACATTTTTTTTTAAGCCTAAAAAAGTCTACCTGTGCTTTTAGAATCGCCCAACTATGTGCAAACTTGCCCAGCGCACCCATCCAAAAGATAGCTAGAAAATCTAGACCTAGATTGGTTAGTATAAATACCAGATCATTGCGGTGATGCTTATAGAGCATCAATAATCTATTTCTAAAGTTTAAGTGGGTTTTCTTAGGGCTCCTATAGGACAATGTAGCTCCTCCTAAGTGGTACACCTTACTGCTGCCGCAGTAATAGACCTTCCAACCGGCAAGCTGTGCACGCCAACAAAGGTCAATCTCTTCAAAGTGGGCAAAAAATAACTCGTCAAAGCCGCCTAGGCTATGAAAAACAGTGGCACGTACCAATAAACAAGCCCCACTGGCCCAAAAAACAGCTCTTGTATCATTGTATTGCCCTTGGTCTTGTTCTATGCGATTAAAAATTCTTCCTCGACAAAAAGGATAGCCATAGCTATCTATATATCCACCCGCTGCACCCGCGTAATCAAATTGATCTGGTTGCTTAAGAGAAAGTATTTTCGGTTGGCAGCATGCAATAGAAGGATCCCCCTCCATAAGGTCCAATAACGATTCTAACCAGCCTGCAGTAACCAAAAGGTCATTATTCAACAGTAGATAATAGGTAGCTTGAATCTGTTGTAAGGCTAGGTTATACCCTTTGGCCACCCCATAATTTCCCTTATGCACGATACAGGTTACTGTTGGGAAATGGTGCTGTATATAGGCTACAGATCCATCTGTAGAAGCGTTGTCCACAACTATGATGGGATAGCCTTTACTATGCAGCAATAGGGTAGGTAAATAGACTTTTAGTAGCGCTAGGCCATTGTAGTTTAATACAACAATGGTTACACTAGGTAGAAGGATCATCGCTCCATGCCTCTATTTTTTGACTTGTGCAATCTTGCTGAGCCAACACCTTATAGGCGCTAGGCTATGTATGCCAACCAGCCATAGGGCAAGGGTTAAAGTAGTGCAATCCGGTGCGAGCAAGAGGCCCATAAACAGCCAAATGACCATAGACATATCTATTAAAAGCAGATATAGTGGTGCCATAAAGTAAAAACCGTAATAGCCGTTACCACCAGATAATAAGCTCATGAGTGCAGTTTTGTCATGGCTGATTAAGCTATCTAGCAACCAAGTTAAACCTAAAAATATAAAAAACTGCTGAATACCTGATTTAAATCGATTGGTTTGCAAAATCTGAGCAGGCTTGATCTTCCATCCCAACATAGCTACAGCTGCTATGGAAAGCATGACTAAAGCAAAAAATATAGGCAACCTAACGGGAAAAACCGTACTACTTAGTCTGGTTGCCCTATGGACTTCAGGTTTGATAAGTAAAAACAGCACTTCAGCCAGTAGTACAAGCAAAAAGGCAAGTTGCACTTTACCTGTTGATGCAGGTACAACCTCAACATTATCCTGAGTAGCTGGCTTAGGCCATAGAGCTAACTGCCACCTATCCGGTATAAACCCAACCAGCAGGCCACTCACTGCCGTGAGGCTGGCCGTGATGGCCACGATTGTCCCCACCAGATCTAGTATAGCTAGCCCACTATTTCCTGCTGTCACGATGAGCAAGATACCTGAAATAGATAAAGGACTAGCCAGTAAGGCCATATGTGCAGCAATCCCCATAGCAAACCGCAGTTTGGCATTAGGCGGTCTATCTGGATCGCATACCCATCGATGCACCCATTTTTTATCTCCTGTTAGAAAGACCAACCCATAGCAGAACAGCGCCATCAACCACCCATAAGCAGAGCAGGTTTGCATTAGGGAACTCCTGAGTTTGGTTTCCAGCAAGTAAAAAAAACCAGTTGCCTCTAGTGTAGCCATGAGCAGCAACCAGGTGGCCTGTAGGAGCATTAAGTCATTGGGCGGAGCGGCAGGTTGTACGAAAAAGGTTAAAACCCCCAATCCCAGGCCGCTCAATAGACCAAGTGACACCCCACCTAAGCGCAAACCTATTATAAGCAGCAATAGCAGCATAGGCCATCCAATTGTAACCATCTTGATATGTAATGTATAATTAGACTATAAACCGTTCATATAAACCAGTAAGAATCCGATGCTGATTGCGCCAGCGATTGACACCAAACCTGGCAACATAAAACTATGGTTAAAAAGGAACTTGCCAATTCGTGTGGTGCCTGTGGTATCTAAATGTATAGCCGCCAACATAGTTGGATAAATCGGAATAATAAAAACCCCATTAACAGCTGCTGCAGAAGCCAGTAATATTTTAGGCGGAATCCCTAAGGCAATACCTAGTGGAAATACCGCTTTAATGGTGGCCGCAGAACTGCCCATAATGGAAGCCATGCAGAGCAAAATAATAGAAAATTGCCAAGGCTCAGTAAGGTAAGTGGATATAAACTGTAGTAAAACCGGTTGATTGCTCTGCACGAATGTACTGCTTAGCCAAGCAATACCTAGAATCGCAAACATGCCTTGTAGACCAGCAGTAAATGCTTTGCCCTGGGTAATGGATTGAGGTGCAATCCGGCATAACAACATAATAGATGCAGCAGTAGATAACATGACCAGTGGCATAATATAGGCAGATGGTAAGCATGCCTTTAAGCCATTTACCTCCCATGAAGGGCGTAAAAATGGCATGGCATCTATTAAAACCGTAGCTAAACTACCCAGTAAGAAACAAATAATCGAAAGCTTCGCTACCCTAGCCCCACGGGGGAGCAGGGTCACGGCCTTGTCTGTTGTGGCTTTTTCTGGAACCGTTGCAGTCGCTGGCATCTTTTTATTCAATAGACTGGTTACAAATGTTGCGATTAATAATCCTCCCAGTGTTGAGGGAATGACAATCTTAAAAATGGTCACCATCTCTATGCCAGCATTCCTTAAAAACCCGCTTAAAATAACCATTATAGAAGAAATAGGACTGGCCAGTGCACCGTGCAAAGCGGCAATAACAGAAAGCGATAAAGGCCTTTCTGGGCGAATGCCTACTTCTTTAGATACCTCTGCTATAACAGGCAGAATAGAATAGGCGATGTGATTGGTACCACCCAAAAAGGTAATCGCATAGGTCACCATAGGACTGATGTAGATGATGCTACGTGGATGTTTGCGAATACATAGCTCAGCCAGTTGTACCAAATAACTCAACCCCCCTGCAGCCTCTATAGTACCTACTGCAGCAACTACTGCAGCAATACAAAGCATGATTTGAAAAGGAGGATCTGCTGGTGTGGCCTTTAAAAGCACCATAAACAACCATACACCCAGCCCACCCAGCATACTAAGGCTTAGACCTTGTAACCGAGCACCCAAAAAAGAAGCAAGCAAAAGTATCGCTAAACCTATCAGAAGCATTTTGTCTCTGTTCGTTTATATTTTAATGATGAAAATCAGCTACAAACCGCTTATAGCTTTGTGGTTGCACTTGAACCGATAAAATAAAATTAGGCTAATATACATAAAAAACGCTACAAACAATAAAATATTTACATCAGGTGATTTTTCATGGGAATGCTATGGTTTTTTGCAAGAAACGCCTCCTATAAAAATTGCGATTAGTAATCGTAACCAGATAGATGAATAGAAAAACAGCTACTTTTTCTTATTGCTTTGTCAAGCAAAAAATAAGGCTAAACATGCCTTTGTCTCAAATAGATTTGGGGAATAAGTCCGCATATGCTTAGCATAATTGTAAAAATGTTAAATGCAGCTATACCTATACAAAACATTGTGGAAGCTCAAAATTGTTTGATGCGTATATACAGAGAGGTTAGTTCGGCTTACCAATATGATAACCACGCACGGTTGCGGTCTTTATGGGAAGTATCGATAGCGGGTGTGTTCGAAAAGTATGGCCTCTCAACGCACATCACCGATAAACTTAAGGGTACAAAAAGGCGATGCGATGCGCATCCAGGGCCTATTGACTCTACTAAAAGGCGTAAGCGAAACAGTGTTCAGGACTCTGATAGTTCATCAAGTGGACGTATTCAGGGAGCGAAGCGTGTTAAGCAATATCAGTCAAATGAGCTTTCTTTTTTAGATATGCCCCACGCTGTAAGTGTGAACTGAACAGATCTCCTGCCTTTAGATGTTGTTTTATATTAAAAAATATTTTATTATAATTTCTTACTTTTAAATAACGGCCGGGATTTTGTATAAAGTATCATGTGTAACAATAGATTTCCACGCTTAATAACAGTCATGTGCGTAACATGTTTGTTATTTACTATTTCCTGTAGTATGTATACTACATCTATTTTGTTTAACTACAGTGGGTATTGTGGCTTGCAAGAAGCAGTATGTTATCATTCAGATGGTCAGATAGAGGTGCAGTGTAAAACTAATGGTATGTGTCATGATCATTTTAACTGGTCTACATCTGATTTGTGTGAAGTGCACGATAAGAAGACTGCGCTTTGTCAAGTAATAGAGATGGGTGAGATAGATCTGCTGGATCGGTTGCTGGGATACATCGAGCTCGACCTTACAAAGTATCCTCTTGAAAAGGTAATATACTTAATAACTGGCTGTGGAAACGCAACAATAATAGGCATGAAAATACCTCTATTGACTCGGGCAGTGGTTAAAGGGGATCTGGATGTACTAAAATTATTATTTGCAAAGCTTCGTTATTATGTTGATTGTTTGGAACGTCTCCGTGGTGTTGATGTAGGTGCATTATATCAGAAGGTTTTTTGCAGCAGGTTCGGTCCTGGAAAATTCACCCTTATCCAAGAAGCAGTGAACGCATGTGACTTAGCGCCAGACATGGTGGCCTACTTAATAGACACGTATACCTCTCTTATAACTGAAACTGTAGGAAAACAAAATCAAGTGGCAGCATGGAACCGTGTGTTCGGTTATCTGTTGGAATGTTTAAATATAAAAAATAAAGTAGGCGCTACACCGTTCGAGCTGGCATGTGAAAACTATTATTATGGCATACCAGAAAGTGGAATCCCAATGACCTGTTTGGCACAGTATGGGGATCCTAGGCATCCAACATACGTGGAGCAGAGAGGTACTCTTTTTGCTAAAGCTGCACTGGGCAATAACAATGATTTCAGGACCATTATACCCAAAGCGTCACAACAAATACAGTGTTGGTGTGCATCCGTGCAACACCTCATGGTATCACACCCTATGCACCTATGTGAGGGATCTCTGCTTGGTAGGCCTATTGTGTGGGGTGATGTATCGATAAATAGGTACAAGCAGGAGTCTGATGATTCAAGTGGTAAAACCCAGGGTAGTTAATGAAATGATAGGCTTTAATAAAAAGGTTCATGCAACTTGTGGATTCCGTGCATAAAATGCATTCAACTATATTGTGTTATGTTATTTGATCTTCCATTACTCATAGTAATTGTTTTTTTATTAGCTACTTCAGCAGTAGCGTGTTATGCTACTAAAGGAAGCGGTACTACCTTTCGTGCCTATGCTGTAGGCAATAGGGCGTTTTCTACCGCTAATTTAGTGGCTACTATATTGGCCACTTATTATGGTGGGGCTACGTTGATGAGTTATGTAACCCAATTCTCTGGTGGACTTTTCTGGGTCAGTTGGCGGATTTTTGGTGTTGTGGCTGCTTTTTTTACGCTTAGTTGGCTCGGCATGCATATGTCCAAGTTTATCTATCATATCTCAATGCCAGAGACCATAGGGCGGGTATATGGCAGGTATCCAAGGATGATTACTGCTTTATTGAGCCTGTGTTATTCTACTGTTGTGATTGCGATGCAAATTCGTATTATGTGCCGGGGGATAAGTATATGCATCGATTCAGCTAGTCCATTATCCATTACCCTCCTCGCTACTTTCGTGCTGGTGACCTATGCACTATTTGGTGGTATTCGTGCCGTTGTCTTAACGGATATGTGGCAGTTGATCACTTTTTCTGCGGTTATTGGCCTCTTCGCATGGTTTATGTTTAAGAAAACAGATGCTTCATTTGGTGAAACCATTGCTTTTGCAGCCACTCAAAAAAAATTTGGGTTAGGTCACTTGTTCCTTTATAACAGAAAGTCAGTAGCTATATTGCGCTATCTAGCTACTATGGTCAACTGTATAGAACCTGCTTATATACAAAATGTCTATATGGCTTCTAGTCCTTCCCAAGCAAAAAAAATGTTCTTATATGCTGGTATAGCTGGTTTTGTTATAATGGTATGTTTCTCATTAGTTGGTTTGTTTGTTTTTGCATGGGTGCCACAAAATCTATCAGGGATGGAAATTTGGCATTACATCATTGCGCATACCTCCCCTTGGCTAAAAGGGATCATTTGTACTTGTTTACTAGCGGTGACGATGTCCACAGCTGACTCTAGACTCCATATCTGTTCGGTTATGATCAGCTATGATATATTACCGGTGCGTTTTAGAAAAAAAAATCTTTTGCACACCATTATAGGATGACCCATCTACCGATCTTGATTGTGGCGATTTTGGCCATTCCGTTGGCCCTTAGTAGTAGCTACTATATCGTGGAAAAGGTGGCACTTTTTTATAACCGTTGGTATGTGCCTGTAGTCGTGGCGCCATTTGTTTTAGCTGTTTTAGGCTTGCGGAGTGCGCCACATACCGCTTTAGCCGGTATGGCTGCAGGTGCGTTAGCTGTTTTGGCTTGGCGGAAGTGGATTTTTCCCCTCCTGGGTACCAATGATGGCGTCTTTCCTTGTATGGTGGTCAATGGTTTAGTGATGCTAGTGGTACACCGTTTATGGACACGGTCAAAAGAGGGCAAAGAGCCAGATGATGGTGCATCTAAGCCAATGTAATCTTAGGTGCGCGCTTATTTCCCCTATCTGTTTACGTAATGGCGTCAACTTAAGGAATATATTTTATTGATTGTCATATAAAAGTATCTATTAACGCCATTGGTTAATAATGCATTTTATCCCACTTTTTTCTTGATAAAAAAGTGGACAAAAAATCAAGCCCTCGGTAAAAAGTCACTGAAAGTGTCATCTTACAGATGGAAAAACAGAAAGTGCCCCCTGTGGGGGCTTGAAAGGGATCTGTTTTTCCAAATCATCTGTAAAATGCCACTTTCTACACCGTGACTTTTTACAGGGGCGGTTTTTTTGACGCAAAAAACCAGCGACTTGAATGACAGATACCTATCATTTTAATGGGCGTTTGCTTCCATTGCGTTAATTTAAATAGCGCCTGTCCGCCGATAAAAAAAGTTGGCAGACAGGGGAAACGACGTATACGCATTAGCCATTTCTATCTCTGTGTTAGAATAGATCTCCCTTAAGTTGACGCCATCGCGCTGAACACATACTATTTCCCAATGCAGAATTTAGAGAAAATCTCTCCTAAAATCTCTTCTGTGGTAATATCTCCTGTAATTTCACCCAGTGCATATAGTGCGCGGTTGATATCTACAACCAGTAATTCATTGGATCGTTGTTGCGCAAGTCCTGCCATCACAGCTTCTAAAGCTGCTCTACTTTTTTGTAGTCGATCGTAATGGCGTGCATTGATCACAATAGTGGCTAACCCATCAGTAGGTTTTTGTGTGACCAATTGTAAAAGCTGCGCTTTAAGTTCATTGAGTCCTTTACCAGTTTGTGCGGCCATGCACAAATAATCTTTAAAGTCTTCTAGCACAGCAGGTGGTGCAAGGTCCATTTTATTGCCAATTCTCAGTAGGGGTAAGTCCCCTAAGGCAACCAGATCAGCCTCTGCTTGTTGAAAGGTCATATGAGATAGATCCACCAAGTAGAGCACGATACAAGCTTTGTTAAGTTGCGCTTTGGTCCGTTCGATGCCTATCGCTTCTATGGCATCCGAAGGCTTTTCCCGTAAGCCAGCAGTATCCACGAACCTAAACCGTATGCCTCCTAGGTGTAGTGTGCCCTCAATGGTATCGCGCGTAGTGCCTGCTATAGGCGAGACAATGGCCCGCTCTTCTTGTAATAAGGCATTCAATAGTGTTGATTTGCCTACATTGGGTCTGCCCACAATCACAACGGAAGCACCTTGTTTAATCACATTGCCTAGTTGAAAGCTATCGATTAGGCGTGTTAAAGTTTGCATCAGTTGATCCGCCAATGTTTGTAACTCTTTTCGTTCTAAAAAAGTAACATCTTCCTCGGAAAAATCTAGTTCTAATGCCAACATTGCTGCAAAATGGCGCAGGTCTTTACGTAGCGCTTGTAACGTTACCGAAAACCCCCCACGTATTTGATGAAGGGCTGTTTGATGAGCCAGCATGCTATCGGCTGCAATTAAATCTGCTACCGCCTCTGCTTGGGCTAAGTCAAAGCGGCCATTTAAAAAAGCCCTTTTGGTGAATTCACCTGGCTCAGCTATCCGCACACCTTGGTCTACCAACAGCTCTATTAATTGTGTGACAATGAAAGGCGCGCCATGGCAAGAGATTTCTACTGCCTCTTCCCTGGTAAAGGAATGGGGCGCAATAAAAATGGAAACTAGGACTTCATCAATTTGGGTGTCGCCTTTTTTTAGGATGCCAAAATGAACCGTATGGGAGGCTTTTTTGGTCAAGTCACTTCCATAAAACAGCTGGTTCACGATGTGAATTACGCCCTTTCCAGATAGGCGCACCACTGCAATGGCGCTCACGCCTTGTGGCGTGGCGAGCGCCACAATAGGATCTTGGTTAGGATACATTTTGTTGTACAAATAAGGATGGTGGATAACCTACTTCCACCAAGGTTAAGCCGTGTGCTGGCATTAAAGTAAGTATAGGGCGTGTGTTGGGCTTTTTTTGAATCAATTCGGCTACAGTAGCGCTATCCATTTTACCAGTGGCTACTTTAAGGATGGTACCGACGATCGTTCGAACCATACCCCTTAAAAAGCGATTGGCTTGTATGTAAAAAACAATTTTGTCGTCTATTGCTACCCAAGCAGCTTCCTCTATGTTACAGATAAAACCCCTTGTGGCATCGGTTGTCTTGCTAAAAAATTCAAAATCAGCCTGTACAGAAAATAAAGCAGCAATTTGGTTTAATAAGCCAAGCGGTGGCGTGCGGCGCAGCCAAACTGCGCGATCTCTATAAAAAGGATCTTTATGTGTAATAATGGTATAGGCATATCTACGATGACATGCATCGAAACGTGCATGTGCAGCCTCTACTACTGGACGAATGGCCGTAATGCTGATATCAGATGGCAAAACGCTATTGAGTCTATAGGTCAAATGTACAGGGTCTATAGGCGTTATAGAATCAAAATGGGCCACCTGTTGCGTGGCATGTACCCCTTTATCCGTTCGACTGCTGCCTGAGATCGTAATCGTCCTGGATAAGAGCTTGCCAAGTGCTTCTTCAATCACTTGTTGTACAGTATATCCATTTTTTTGAATCTGCCAACCACTGTAGCCTTTGCCCAGATAGGATATGTAGATGAAATAACGCATGAGGTGGTTTGGCCTAGTGGATAAAGCCCGCTATTTTATATAGCTAAGCATAAAAACAACTATAAAGTTAAACATAGTTAAGTGATTTATCCATAATGGAGCATTTTTGAGTAGGATCCAGTTAATTTTTACTTAAATTTAGGGCATTGGCCATCATGCAGTGCACCTATGCCAGTTGTGCCCTTTTAGCCTTGTATGTTATTATTAAGTATAAAAATCCATGCATTTAGTTCCAGAAAGCTTGCTTATTGCCGGTTCTTTTTTACTCTTCTTGAGCATTTTCATTACGAAGCTATCTACTCGGTTAGGCATTCCAGCCTTGATTATTTTTTTATTAGTAGGCATGGCGGCAGGTCATGAACAATGGGGCGGTATTGATTTTCATAATCCTATAGCCGCTCAGTTGCTTGGCGCTATTACCTTGAGTTTGATTCTTTTTACAGGGGGTATAGAAACCGAGTACAAGCATATACGGCCCATTCTTTGGAATGGTATATTACTGGCAACTGTAGGTATTCTCATTACTACTTTTAGTGTTGGCCTATTTATTTGGGGGATTACAGCCCTCTGGGCAGGTAGCATCCAATTCACCCTGTTAGAAGGTCTATTGATGGGTTCGATTGTAGCTTCTACCGATGCAGCTGCTGTTTTTGCAATCATTCGGGCTAAAAACATGCACCTTAAGGCCAATTTGAGCCCCATGCTAGAATTAGAGTCGGGTAGCAATGATACCATGGCCTGGTTTTTGATGTTTTTATTTAGAACATTGCTGCTTACCAACCAAGTCATTAGCCCTATGGAGGCTATTTGGATCTTTATTCAGGAGATGGTTGTAGGTGGTGTAGCTGGCCTTTTAGTTGGTAAAATCATGTTGGTATTGTTGGATAAACTTCGTTTGGCCAACCGTTCCCTTTACCCCGGTTTGATGCTAGCTGTGGTTATTTTTACCTATTCAGCGACCCATTTTTTGCATGGCAATGCCTTTCTTGCTGTTTACCTGCTTGGATTGATCTTAGGCAATAAGGATTTCCCACATAAAAAAAGCATCATTCAATTTTGCCAAGGCGTTGCTTGGTTGATGCAGATCATAATGTTTATTATGCTTGGGCTATTGGTTTATCCTGGCAAACTCATACCTATAGCTGGCATTGGCCTCTTGCTTTCCATCTTTTTAATGTTCATAGCTCGTCCATTGAGTGTATTTATTTCCTTGTTTTTTTCTAAAACGTTACATTTAAAACATAAGATTTTTATCTCTTGGGTAGGTCTTAGAGGGGCTGTTCCGATTGTGTTTGCTACCTATCCGTTGTTAGATAACATTCACCAAGCAGATGTGATCTACCATATTGTTTTTTTTGTTGTGCTCACCTCTATCTTATTTCAAGGCACGACCCTTTCGCCACTTGCCAAGTGGCTACAATTAGAAGCCCCAAAGGTGGAACCCCATGAACCTACGATTCAGTTATCCAAAGAAGTAGATAGTGCATTAATAGAAGTCATTGTTCCCCAAGACTCTCCTGCTATTGGTAAAAAAATAGTTCAGTTGAGTTTTCCAGAAAATGTATTGATTGTCCTTATAAAACGCAATGGCGTTTATGTTATTCCCAGAGGTGATACCGTTATTATTGCCTTTGACTTGCTGATGATTATGGCAGAAAAAAAACAGGCCATTCATCTCATAAAGGAGCAGCTGGGTATAGTACATTAGCTGGTTTTTAATTATAATTGTCTACCATATCAGCAACTATCACTTTTTCATATATGCTGAAAGTAAACAACTCATTATGTCTCAGGAATATGATCTTATTGTAATCGGGAGTGGGCCAGGTGGTTATGTGGCCGCTATTAGAGCCGCTCAGTTGGGGATGCATGTCGCGGTTGTAGAGCAAGAAGCACTTGGTGGCGTTTGCCTCAACTGGGGTTGTATTCCTACAAAGGCATTATTAAAAAGCGCCCAGGTCTTTGACTATGTGAACCATGCTGCAGCTTATGGTATTGAAGTAACCCACGCCAAGCCCAACTTTGAGGCTATCATGCAGCGGAGTCGTACTGTGGCGGCTACTATGAGCCAAGGCATCCATCATCTTTTTAAAAAGCATAAAATCGCCATTTTAGCAGGGTGTGGCAAGTTATTACCTCATAGTACCGTTTCTGTTGCCACACCAGCAGGTACAACCCACCTCTACCGTGCACCACACATTATCTTAGCAACGGGTGCAAGAAGCCGTCAGTTGCCCCAACTGCCTATCGATGGCGTCCATATTATAGGCTATAGAGAAGCATTGGCATGTACGAGGCAACCCTCCTCTATAGTGATTGTAGGCGGGGGGGCTATTGGCTGTGAGTTCGCTTATTTGTACCATACAATAGGTACAAAAGTCACTTTAGTGGAGTATAACCCCTATCTATTGCCTTTAGAAGATGAAGCCGTATCCAAACAAGTGATTAAATCTTTTACAAAAAAAGGTATAGAGGTTTATACGGCTACAGAGGTTACCAAAGTGGAGGTGATGGCCGATTCTTCTACGGTACATATGGCTACCCAATCGGGCGTTTTACAGATGGACAGTGCGTTAGTCCTTTCTGCTGTTGGTGTGCAGCCTAATATAGAAAACATCGGCTTAGAGGAAAATGGTATTCTTATGGAAGGAGGGAAAGTTGCAGTAGATCCCTATTATAGGACCAGTTGTAATGGGGTTTATGCGATTGGCGATCTCGTCAAAGGGCCCGCTTTAGCTCATGTAGCATCGGCAGAAGGTATTGTTTGTGTAGAAAAAATAGCAGGTCTTACACCAGATCCATTGAATTACAATAATCTGCCCTCTTGCACCTACCTACAACCTGAAGTAGCTTCTGTAGGTTATACAGAAAAAGCTGCAAAAGAAGCTGGGTATAAGATTAAAGTAGGTACTTTCCCATTTTCTGCTTCTGGGAAAGCACATGCAGCTGGTGCACCAGAAGGGTTTGTAAAAGTGATTTTTGATGCCGAGTATGGAGAATGGTTGGGCGCACATATGGTAGGGGCCCATGTTACAGAAATGATTGCAGAGGTGGTGGTCGCACGTAAGCTGGAAACAACTGCCTATGAGATCCAAAATAGTGTTCATCCCCATCCGACTATGTCCGAAGCCATTATGGAAGCAGTAGCTGCTGCTTATGGAGAAGTGATTCATCTTTAACATAATATGGCGTTAATCTATCGGTATGGTAGGATACAGACTAAAGAAATGGTTGAACTATTTAAATATCCTGTATATTTGGGTATTATGGTTTTTAGCTTTGGAATAAAATGGAATATTGAATGGGGTATATAGAAAAAGTGCAATGTTATCTATTGTCTATTGTTTGGTTAATTAAGCTATAAAACAAATTTGCGTTCAGCATGGAAAAAACAGAATCATTACAAAGTAATCTAGAAGATGGTATTTTAACTATTACCTTTAAAGCCGGCTCCTTTACTTTAACAGATAAAAGGCTTGCTGAATTGCGTAGTGTCATTCAAGACGTATATGACGATGAGGCCATAGAGGGCGTAATTATTACTGGAGAGGGAGAAGAGATCTTCTCCTTAGGCACAGAGGTTGCTGAACTACTCAAGTTAAGTGAATTGAATGCAAGAAAGTTTGCAGAACATGGTCAAGAGGTATTGGCTTTTATAGAAAATTGCCCCAAGCCTATTTTAGCTGCTATTAATGGATATGCTTTCGGTGCTGGCTTTGAGTTGGCATTGGCTTGTCATTTTCGTTTTGCTTCTGAGAATGCTGTTTTTGCCTTCCCAGAGATTTCTTCTGGGGTTATTCCTGGTTTTGGCGGTACGCAGCGGCTGACACAGTTATTAGGCAAGACGAAAGCATTAGAGTACCTCATGACTGGTAAGCGTATGGGAGCAGAAGATGCAGAGCGCATGGGTTTGGTGAGTGAGGTGGTGAGTTATAAGGAAGAGATGCTTAAGAAGGCTAAAAAGTGGCTTACCGCTATTGTCAATAATGCAGATTTAGCACTGGGCATTTTGGTAACTTGTGTAAACGCGGCTGAAAACCCAGATGAAAATGGTTTTCAAACAGAAGCCAATGGCTTTGCCAACTGTTTTAAAGCAGCAGATATTAAAGAACAACTCATGAAGATTGCAGATAAAAAAGTGCTGCTAGAAATGAAATAGCCTACTCTACCTTAGCCGAACTACTATTGGTGTCAACTTAAAAAATATATTTTATTGATTATCAAATAAAAGTATCTATTCGCGCCATTGGTTAATGATGAACTTTACCCCATTAATGGGCGTTTGCTATCATTTCGTCAAGTTAAGGCGCTCATGGTCGCCGATAAAAAAAGTTGGCGGACAGGGGAAACGACGTATACGCATTAGCTATTTCTATCTCTGTGTTAGAATAGATCTCCCTTAAGTTGACGCCGTTGGCCGAACTACTATTGGGTAAGTGCATTTGATGCGGGATAACCATGTATATTTGCCCATCTAATCGTTCGTGTCCTTTGCTTTCTGTCTTTTTTGTAGTCAAAACAGGTTGAGCTTGTCGCGAGTATTCTCTAGTGTTATGCACATCTTTTTTAGAGCATAGTTAGAATAATTTGGATAACATATGTTATTTATCTATACTTGTAGAGTCGGTTCTGTTTCCGATAGATTAAATTTCATGTAGCTGGTTTATAATAAATAAGATGGAAATTAGGCACATAATTATGGTTATGCATAGCCATTTAAATAGATTGTTGTTGGTAGGTGTTTTTTGTTTTCTTTCGTTAGGATTGCCTGGATGCAGTGGTGGTGTCAAAGCTAGATTAGATATACTGGCAGTAGTTGGGGGCAGAAAAACGCCGTGTGAATCACCCATAAGTGAAACAATAGTATCTGATACCTCTAAGAATCAAAAAGAAACCCAAGTTGGGGGAAATGAAGCAAAAGATACGTGTTCTATAGCTGATACCTTTGTTGGTGTGGTTGGTGCTATTGGCGAGCTCAGTTTTGGTGCTTGTGGGGCTGTGTTTGGAGGCGGAATTGGTGCTATTGGGGGTGGTGGTTGTGCTGCTTATCAAGGAAAATATATTCCTTCAGGCATAGCAGATGGTGCTTCTGGCGGTGCGCATTTTCTTTCCTCTGTTGCAGCTCCTGTTGGTGGATATACTTTTCGCATGACTGCGCGTGGGTTAGTATGGGTTGCGCCCTATGCTTTTAATGGTCTTAGGTGGGTTGCTATTAATGCTTATAATGGCATGACATACGTTGCTTCTACTGTTTATGATGGTGCGGTGAATGTAGCTGGCTATTCTTTGCACCAGGGTTCAGATTCGAAGATCGTAGACCCTAATCATGATGATGAGGATGCTCAATTCCTTTGTCCCGAAGCCGCCTAACTTCTTCTAAATGTCCTTTGCGGCTTTTTCTTTCCGCTTAAAAATGCCCCGTGTAAAAATTATGACCAGGAAGGTGCTCAATGGGCAAGGGGGGGGGGATAAAGGGGTATGTCATCATTTGTCCCCATTAAAGCTGTTTTTCTTTTCATCTGTTGAGTTGCGGATTGCTTGCTGTATCTGTTCACATTACTGGTTGATAATGAGCTTTATTCGTGTCTATGCACGACACTGGTCAATAAGGCAATTTTATTTTTACTTTTTTTCTTGATAAAAAAAGTGGGTAAAAATATAAAGCCCTACTGGCTGATTGGTCTTCATATTTTTTTTTTGTAACTTTATCGGTTGTAAGGCACTTTTAGCTACACCAAGCTGTTGCTTTTACATAGAAGTCGGTATATTTAATTTCATTTTTTAATCAACTAAAACAGCATAAAACGCATTGTTTCGCATAGCTGTTTTTAAGTAACCATAAAAGACAATATCTCCCCCTTATGAGTGCAACAGAAGGCGTTTTCAACTGGGATCAATATGACAAAGTTGGTAAATTAGGTAGTACATATACAGATCAAGCAAGAGAAGATATGGCTGCCATATATGGAGCTACCTTAAGCGCTATTAATCAGTATGAAGTAGTAACAGGATCCGTGATAAGCCTCACCAATAAAGATGTGGTTGTAGGTGTAGGGTACAAATCCGATGGGTTAATTGCTGCTTCTGAGTTTAGGGATCTGCCTGATTTAAAACCAGGTGATGAGGTTGAGGTCTATATAGAAGAAACAGAAAATGCCAAAGGTCAATTGGTACTTTCTCGTAAAAAAGCAAAGTTGGTCAGAGCTTGGGAGAAGATTCAACATGCCATAGAATATGGAGAGGTATTAGAAGGCCTTGTCAAGCGCAGAACGAAAGGAGGGTTGATTGTAGAGATTTTTGATATTGAAACTTTTTTGCCTGGTTCCCAAATTGATATCAGGCCTGTATTGGACTTTGATGTCTTTGTAGGTAAAACCATTGATGTAGTGGTTATTAAAATCAATCATACGAATGATAATGTGGTTGTTTCCCATAAAGCATTAACCGAGAAGAAACTAGAAGGGCAGAAACTCGAAATCATGAGTAAGCTTGAAAAGGGGCAAATCCTAGAGGGTTATGTGAAAAA
Source organism: Candidatus Cardinium sp. TP (assembly GCF_025215055.1). GTDB lineage: Bacteria > Bacteroidota > Bacteroidia > Cytophagales > Amoebophilaceae > Cardinium. The sequence goes on along the minus strand of NZ_JANAVR010000001.1, from coordinate 26,648 downwards.
TATAACCAAATTTGGTGCGTTTATTGATTTAGGAGGGGTAGATGGCTTGCTCCATAAATTAGATATGGCCTGGAGTAGAGTCAACCATCCAGAGGAGCTCTTCACCCTTGGCCAAAAAGTACGTGTAGTGGTTATTGGCTTTAATGAGGATAAGAAACGTATTTCTTTGGGTATGAAACAACTCCAAGATCACCCATGGGATGCGCTGCCAGAAACGGTTCAGGTAGGCGCTACCATTAAAGGTACCATCACCAATATCGCCGATTATGGTCTTTTTATAGAATTGATGCCTGGTGTGGAGGGTTTTGTATATGTTTTAGATATTTCATGGTCGCAATATTTGCGTGACATCAATGAGCATTATGCAATAGGCGATACCATTGAAACCTGTATATTGTCTTTGGATCGGAAGAATCATAAAATATCTTTGGGAATTAAGCAATTAACTGGAGATCCATGGGAGCAGGATGCATTCTTATCTACTTATGCAGTGGGCGCCAGCCATGAAGGTATTGTGCGTAATCTAACCCATTTTGGTGCCTTTATAGAGTTAGAGCCTGGTATTGAAGGTTTGCTACACGTTTCGCGCCTTTCCGGCACCAAGCGCGTGGCACACCCTGCTGACGTGTTGAAGTTAGGCGAAAAGGTAGAAGTGATTGTACTGGGTATTAATCGAGAAAATAGGCGTCTTTCACTTGGGCTTAAGCAAGAAAATCCATGGGATGCTTGTGAGAAGATTTTCCAAATAGGTACCGTACATAAAGGTACGATTTTGAAAAAGACCCCAGGTCGTGGCGCCATTGTTGAATTGGCTCATGGCATAGAAGGTCATGTGCCTCAGCAGCATTTAATTAAAGTAGATGGAGAGGAAGCGGCAGTTGGCGAAGAGTTAGACTTTCAAGTGTTGAAATTAGCTAAAGCAGATAAAAAAATAATTTTATCGCATCAAATTATTTTTAATCCAGCAGTAGAGGCAAAGACTGAGGGTAAAGTAAAAACGGAGTCAAAAGTCAAAACAGAGAAAGTTCCTAGAGGGTTTGAAGCTTTTGCTGACCTGAAGGAAAAACTAGAACAAAACACACAAGGAGAAGATAAGGCATAGGTATATCCTTTGGGTCGCGTGGCCGAGTGGTTAGGTAGAGGTCTGCAAAACCTCTTACGGTGGTTCGAACCCACTCGCGACCTCTACTATCTATTTTGGATAGATTGAGTAGATTGAAAAAAAACTATTCCTATTAGGTAGTTCCTTTGTTTTTTTGCCTGAGTGGCGGAATTGGTAGACGCGTTGGTCTCAAAAACCAATGATAGTGATATCGTGCCGGTTCGATTCCGGCCTCAGGTACCATTCCATACTATATGCCTAATAGTAAAGAGTAAGCAGTAGTTTTTTTACGCTTTAAGCAAGAAAAAGGTAGTTATATGGTGGCCTGCTAGCTGTGCGAAGGTTATCTAAAAGCATAAAAAGGCCGAACTTGTTTTTTTGATTTTAGTATACTTTATTTAAAATTATAGTTCATTCGTTTTAGAGGGTCTCAAACTTGAAGCATTTCTTCTTCTATTGTGTGCCATACAAATGTATAAAGTTGTAACTTTGAAGCGAAGTAGTAAACTTTACTTGAAGGGAGTCATGAGCCAAAATCCATATATGGAATTGGTTTGTGTAAGAAACTTTTGATTGTATAGAGCCATGAAAAAACATGAAATGCTTGATCTAAATGATTGGAATTTGCATCAGCTTGCAAGGGCAGTTTCTGAAACGCCAAAAGCTATGAAGCACACCTGGTCCAGTATCCAGGAAGCGTGTTCATGGGCAGAAAGCTTTGCAGAGCAGACCCATTCAAAAATGTTTAAGCGCTCTTTAAGGGAGTCTATCCAAGTAGCTGTTATTGCTACTACGGAGATGTCTTTGGGGCTTTCTACGGTTATTGCTGCGATCTTAGCACCACCTTTCTTAAAAGGGTTAGTCAGAAAAGAAGCCATTCAAAGCCGGTTTGGCTTAAAAATAGCTTCTATACTGGTAGAACTGAATCGATTAAAGCGTTGCAAATTGTGTCGTAGCGTTATTTTAAACGGTCGTAGTGCCCCTGATGTAGCTGCACCCCGTATTTTAGCCATCTTGTTACAAATTTGTGACATCATCCGCGTAAACTATAGTGGCGTACCGTTGGAGCATCTGCAGTCAGAACTGCTCTATTACACTAGCACGAAGCTTTTACTTGATCTGAAGTGTTTTTATATTCCACTTGCCCATAGAATGCGGTTATATAATATTCAAGCTAAGTTAGCAGATTTTTGGTTAAAGCATACCTATAGCTTGAGCTATTACTCTATTACTGCTAAGCTCGGTATGACCAAGCTTCAAAGGCAGCAGAAGTTAAACCTTATTTCTGAAGAGGTGGATTCAGCCGTCCAAGCACATGGAATTAATTTTATTTTAAAGAAGCGTATTAAATCTATTTATTCTATTTGGCATAAAATTCAAAGATTAAAGGTTAATGTCGATCAAATACATGATCTTGCCGCGATTAGAGTCATTTTAACAGGTATGGATGGTAAAACCCTACAAGAAGAAAAGATAGCTTGTTGGCGCGTACTGACCATTGTCAGTGATCTGTATAGTCCGATTTGTAATATTATGAGAGATTGGATTAGTATACCAAGAGATAGTAGTTATGAGTCGCTCCATCTTACCTTTGAAACCTATCAATATGGAAGGCTAGAGATGCAAGTACGTACAGAACGAATGGATTATATAGCAGAGCATGGCGAGGCAGCGCATTGGAAATATAAACATTTGGATTAATAGCCTATAAGGCTGAGTAACTGTTAATAATTAGCTTTGATATATCTCGTTACCTGAATCCGTTCTATTACTTCTGTAATCGCTTGTTTTAGCAGGTCGATATGTATATTTTTTGTTGCGGAGATCCAAACGGAAGGGTAACCATCAATGGTGTCGTGATAGGTTGTTGTCTTTAAACCCGTTGCGCTATCTATTGCGTGTGTAGTACTGGGTATGCTTTCCTGATTGATGGCGTCCATCTTGTTGAATACTAAAATCCTTGGCAAATCTACCGCCCCTATTTCTGCTAAGGTTTGATTGACGATGTCTATTTGCTCTTCAAAACCCGCATGTGAAGCATCTATGATATGCAGTAGCAAATCTGCTTCTTTAATTTCTGATAAGGTAGATTTAAAACATTCCACTAGTGTATGGGGTAATTTACGGATAAAGCCTACTGTATCCGTTAATAAGAATGGGTGTCCATTGCATACTACCCGGCGTACGGTCGCATCTACTGTAGCAAATAACTTATTGTCAGCCAAGGTATCTGACCTGGATAGCAGCTGCATTAAAGTAGACTTTCCTACATTGGTATACCCCACCAATGCCACACGAACCAAATCACTCCGACCTTTACGCCTGGTTATACATTGTTGTGCAATGCTGTTTAATTTTTCACGCAACTTCGTGATTTTGTGTTGAATAATTCTCTTATCCGTCTCCAATTCTTTTTCTCCAGGGCCACGCATACCTGCACTACCCCCTTTTTGACTGGAAAGATGGGTCCACATCCTGGTAAGTCGTGGTAGTAAATATTGATACTGTGCTAATTCCACCTGTGTTTTTGCCTGTTTGGTTTGGGCACGCATAGAGAAGATATTCAGGATCAATAAACTTCTATCTAATATCTGACAGGATAGTAATTTTTCCAGATTGCGCACTTGTGAAGGAGAAAGTTCATCGTCAAAGATAGCATAACCAACCTTTTCCGCTTTTATACAAGCAGCTATTTCTTCTAGTTTACCCTTGCCAACAAAAGTAGCACCATGTGGATGGTCTAATTTTTGTATAAATCTTTTAACAATTTTCAATCCCCAAGTATCTGCCAAAAAGGCGAGTTCTATAAGATATTCTTCTGTTTTGGCTAAAGGTTGTTGGGGGGTAACAAGGGCGATTAGGATGGCAGTTTTGTCCTCCCCATGGGCTACCAGGTTCGTTTGATTATGCCTGTGCGTTAACATGATGATTAAGTAAATTATAAAAGCAAAATACGAAACACAATTTTATAAAAAAAATTACAAAAACCAATTTAACCTTACTAATTTTGTAGACCGTTGTACTATATTTTATCAACCTTAGTGGCTATTTCACATGTAGACCAAATAACATCCGATGGGTGATACGTTTTTATATTAGTTTATCCGTGAACTTTTTATATGCATTACATGTACGATCAGGCAAAATAGTTGGTTGAGTGGGCTGGCTACAAAAAGCGCAAATAGGGTGGCTTACCTTAGCAAATCATATTACAAATATCTCATGAGTTTACTTTTTAATGCAGCATCTCCTGTAGTGTCCATACCCCTTCGCACGCTATCAGATCTATTGTGTAAAGCGCTAGCATTGCCTATACCCAACCCATTAGAATGTCGTGCTATAGTGCAGCAGTTGTTGGCTGCTTATTTACAGGTTGAGCTGGCAGACTATATACTCAATCCACTGTGCACCATTTCACCTGCCCTTCAAAAAAAGTTGTTAGATGCAGTCAGTAGACTAAACAAGCATGAGCCCATTCAATACGTTATTGGCGCTACTTATTTTGCAGGTAATCGCTTGAAAGTAACGCCTGCTGTACTTATTCCACGACCAGAAACAGAGGAGTGGGTCACATTTTTAATGCATCAACTTTCGCCTCCCACCTCTATCCTAGACATAGGAACCGGCAGTGGTTGTATTGCCATTACCCTCAAGCAGCACTTCCCACAGGCAGCAGTAGATGCCATTGATATCAGCAAAGAAGCACTAGCCATTGCTGCTTATAATGCAGCGCAGTTAGGTGTAGCCGTGCATTTTATAGAAATGGATATTCTAACGGAGCCACTGCCTGCCACCCATTGGTCCTTAATCGTTAGCAATCCTCCCTATGTGCGTCTGCAGGAGCAGTCCCTTATGCATGCAAATGTGCTAGACTATGAGCCCCATTTAGCTTTATTTGTGCATGATGGATTGCTATTTTATAGGCGGATTATCCAACTTGCGGTGCGTCATTTGAGTCTCAATGGGATACTCTGTTTAGAAATCAATGAAGCATTAGGCGAAAAGGTTGTAGATTTGCTATATCGTGCAAATTTTAAGCAAATATGCTTATATAAGGATATGCATCAAAAAGAAAGATGGGTGATAGCCGTGCTCGAAGATAAGCATGGTAGCTGAGTGTACATTTCAATATTGGTATTTAATAACTATGCGGTCCCTATTAAACATACGAACCTTATTCCTAATCGTTGCCTATGCATGGTTTAACGTTACCCCCGTTGGGGCCAATCCTAGCAATCAGGTGCCAGGTACCAGATATGCTTGGCTCCCTGAAAAAGCAGATCCTCCGATGGAAGTAGCCAATAGACTTGAAGGCCATCTGCCTATAGAAGACAAAGCGGGTTTGCCCTTGGTCAAAGGGGGCCATAGCAATGTAATGGATCTTTTACACCGCTTTTTGGTTGCTAAGCCCATGCAGCTACCTAGTTACACCCCTCTTGTACAGCAGATTGGGTTGAGAATAAATTGGTTGGCCTTCCTACGGAACTTGTGGCCCAATGGGCAGAGACGCTATGGGGGAGGCGTTGATCTCCATTTCCGTGGTCCCATACAGTTGTCGATTGATTTTGGCTATTTGTCTGATCAGCCTAAAGAGATAGGCTATACCAACGTATTAAGCTATCGCTCAAAAGGTGGATATGTCTTAGGCGCCCTTTTGTATGTCTTCCATCTGAATCGTCTGAGTAATGCTTATTTTGGTGTTGCTTATGGGCAGAGTCGTTTTGACCTGATTACCTTTTTTAATGATCATACCTCTAGCGTCAAGCCCTTTGTAGCAGGTTGGATAAAGTGCGTGGGCGTTTCTGAGCTTAGATTCGCAGCGCAACTCTATGGAGGTATGCAGTTTAGCATAGCCCACTTTTTGCATGGCAAACAAAATGATGATCCGCGTGTGTCGAACTATTCTATTCCAGGCTATGGCAAAGTAGTACATAAAATCATGCCCGATATCGTATTGTATCTTAAATGGAGTATTTCTTTCTTAGAAAAGAAAATCGTTATTTAGATGTAGAGTGTGCCACACCATAAACCATAGAACAGCTTTTTAATTTTAATAACATGTCCAAACTAGCTGTTATTGATTTAGGTACGAATGTTATAAATGTATTGGTAGGAGTAGTTGACCAAGAAACATATACCATACTTTATGAAGAAAAAATTACAAGAGCAATGGTACAGCATCCCTTGTACGGGATGCATATCTCATTAGAAGAGCAAGGCAATATTGTAGCTACCTTAGTAGCGATTAAAAGAAAGCTAGATATAGATGGCGTTCGTTGTATTGTTGCCAAGGCGACCAGCTTCTTACGCGATGCACCTAATGCAGCTGAGATCATTGAAGCGATTCGTCTTGAAACAGATATTCAAGTAGAAGTTATTTCCGGTATAGAGGAGGCTACGTTAATTTATCATGGTATTAACTCTTGCTTTACCTTAACAGATGCACACGGTTTGATTATTGATATAGGTGGTGGGAGTGTGGAATGTATTATCTTTAACCATTTCGAACCATTATGGGAAAGAAGCTTTGAACTCGGCATACGCCGTGTTGCTGCTCAGTTTGCTTATAGCGACCCTATTACCCCTCCTCAAGTAGCCCTTTTAGAAAACTATTATCGTACGGCTTTGGCCCCGCTTTTTCTGGCCACTAACCGCTATAGACCCAGTCAACTCATTGGCAGTTCTGGTGCTTTCCGTACATTGTTGATGTTGTACAAATGCCACTATAACTTTTTACCTATTCAAACAAAAAATAGTAGTATAAAAAGGGTGTCGGCAGAGCAGTTTTTTAACATCTATCATGTTATACAAACCACACCTGTGCATATTTGGCAAAAACAACTTCCTATTGAACCCGTTTTTTTAAAATTAATCCCCTTATCAGCTATCCTTATTAAGGTGATTCTGACGACATGTAAGCTCAAAGAGATTATTATTTCAGATACTTCTCTAAGAACAGGTTTATTTATACGAGAGTGGGGCCGCTTAAAACAAGAAAGGTTGATTTAAAGGGTTACAACAACTATATAGCTCCTGTAGATATAGACGCAATGTGCTCGTTCCCAATGTATGCGCCGCTCATCTTATGTAGCCTAATATAATCTAGTTTGCTACAAACCTTTTTGGATTGTTTCCATAATAACTGTAGATTAATGATGTTTTTCTATTAAACTTTATTGTTTTTTGTCTATGATATCCTTTAAAACTGGTTTTGCCATTGCGATCGCATTATACATGATTACAATGAATTATTTGTTGTTTCATTACGTACGGGACAAATACTTTCGTAAGTAAGGTTAAGACAGCATTTGTGGCTATGGTTTTGTGCACGTATGCGCTTTTTTCATCAGCGTTTGGTTTCTTGTACACTGCTTTATCAAGAAAAAAGTGCAATATAGATATCTTATTGTTGCATTTTTATATGTTATTTTATATATGCCTCCTGGTTTAGGGTATGCATATTACCGCAGCTAGGCATTTAGGTAAGTCATAGTTTAACGGTGTAGGGCCACACCTATTAGCTAAGAAAAGCATGGAACATAGGTGCATTTTATATTGTCGTTGCTCCTATTAGGTGGCTGCCATACGGGCATTAGGCAGGATGTGCATCCCGGGGTTCAATCTTTTGCTGCGCGATGCAGTTGTGCATCTTCCCCATACTTCCGGCCCTGCGGATTTTGCTTCTACTGTTGCTTTTGATTTTAGGACTGCTTCGGATGCACGTGTGGTTGCCGATACAGTTGCTGCGGATGCGCGTGCGGTTGCGGCTGCTCGTGCTGATACTGCTGTTGCGCGTGCTTTTGCTCCTGATGGTGGTACTTCTGGTCCGTCTACTCTTTATGGGCGTGCTGTTGTTGCTTGTTCTAATGCTGCTGCTTATATGCGTGTTGCTGCGCATGCTGCTGGCTATGCGGCTGCTTATGCCTATGCTTCTGGCTATGCGGATGCATATAATTGTACTTCTGTTTCTGCTGTTACTGCTGCCGCGTCCTTTGCTGCTGCTGTTGCGTATGCCGGTGCGTATGCTGCTTTTTTTGCTACTGCTGCTACGTATGCTACTTCTGCTGCTCGTTCTGCTGCTGAGTCTGCTACGGTTGGCTGTATATGCAGGGTCTCTGCTCATGCTGCTTCTATTTTTCGTTCTGCAGATCGTGCTGCGGCTTATCTATATACTGCTTGTGCTGCTTATGCTTATGCTGCTGCTGACGCTGCTAAGACTGTTGCGGATAGCAGCTGCTGCTTTTGCAGCAGCAGCTGCTGATGTCGTTCGTGATTTTGCCAAGGCTGCTGAGCGCTCTGCTGCTGTTGCGCAGCGTTATGCGGCTCGTGCTGTTGCTGCAGCGCGTTTTGTTACTGCTGTTGCATAATACTATATACTATATTCCTGACACCATTTATTTTATAATGGCCTTTTTTGCATACACTTGCGCATGTAGCTGATCTTCACATGACCTGTAGTGTTTTGGAAGAAGGCTATCCTTAGAGGGGGGTACAAATGGTAGGCTATTTATGACATAATCTATTTCAGCCCATTTGCTTTTAAAAAACCTTTTAGTTACCTTTCAGTTAATAGGAAGCGCAATTAGTTATTGAGCGTGATTGTCTACCAAAAGTAAATAGTTTCAATATGCATTTATCTATCATTGCGCCTAATCATAGGCTTTTTAATGGAGAGGTGGATAGTGTAATGTTGCCAGGTGCACTTGGTCCATTTCAGGTACTTTCTGATCATGCACCTACTTTAAGTAGTTTCATAGCAGGGAAGATCACTTATACGGTTGGGTCTACCTCATTTTCCATTTCAGTAAGGAGTGGTTTCACCTCGGTAGCTAATAACCAGGTTAGGGTAGTTTGTGAGCCTAGCGTGTAGAAGGATGTAGCCGCATAGCGCGCAGCTGTTGGTTATTCAAGTGTCGGTTTTGTAACTCTGTTTTGCGTTTAAATGCATGGGCTTTTGGTTATGTTTGCCTAGCCGCTGCGTTTCTTTAAGGGGGCTTATAACTGGTATGGTTTACGACTGTTAAGCAAAAATTATAATGCTTGTAGCCTTGAGTAAAGAAAGATCTAAAAATGTAATATATTTAAGCTATAAAGCGTTTTTTTTATATGAACCGCTAGGCAAGCGGAGTGATGAGCCGAGTGCACCTGCTGTATGGCATCTTTGTATACAATCGTTATGGCGCGTATGCAGTAAGTATCAAGTAAGTATCATGAATAATAAAATGGCTCAACATGTTGCATCATTGCACTAGTACTATATTATCTGAAGTAAATCAATACATTCAGTCTAAAACGAATGTAAAGGGGCCAGCTATATCCCTGTCAATTTTAGGAAATTCCCAAATAGAAAGCAAATCTTCCAAGGGAATTTTTATGAGGTTGGTGGATATTGCTTCAGTAGAGCTGCGTAGTAATCCTACGCAATATGTGCCACAGGGAGATGGCTTTGTCATGCGTAAAATGCCAGAAGCATTTAACCTTTATTTCTTATTTTCTACTGATTATAACGCAGAAAGCTTATTAAAAAATTTAGAATTACTCGCTTATGTGGCAGCATTTTTTCAAAATAAGTCGCATTTTGATGCTTCTAATACACCTGTTTTGCAGGAGATTGGGATTGAAAGTTTTTCAGTTGAGTTAGTCAAGATGGCGCCATCGGAGCGGTCCATGCTTTGGAAAAGTTTGCATACGTCTTATAGTCCTTCTTTGCTCTATAAGGTAGGTCTCATATTTATAGGAGATGCTACGATGGATTTAAAGGTAGTATCCGCATTTTTATCACGTGAGCGGTAATGGCATTTACAACAAAATTATTTCGTATAGTTATTTCAAATGGTTATTATAAATCTAATAAACCTCAGAATGACTTCGATATAGAGCCAACAAAGGCTACTGCTTCTTGGATGGCCGCACGTAGGGTGCGTCTGTTGGGTCACCCAGATGGCATAGAGTTGATATGGCTTTCACAGGATTATGATCATCCATTGGCGTTGTTTAAAAAAAAGGCAGCGGGCATTACCTTTTCCTTTGTGGTGACATTAAAAAATAGCCAACTATTGAATCTAGCAGAGTTAGAAGCAGGGTACTCAACCGGTCAAGTCTATTATTTGCATAATGGGCATACGGACCATCATCTGCTACATAGTAAAGCCTCTATGGGCAAATCAGATCTAGTAAAAATTCAAGATGTGCCTCATTACCCAACCGGGCCAGGTTGGAATGTTTTTGCCATGATTGATATAGATCTTACCCGTTTCGTGCATGCTTTATCCGATCAAAAAGAGCGTACCTTGGTGGCACCTATTACCTATACCATTAAGATTCAAAACCGTGCTACCTTTTGGCGGTATTATTTCGTAGATACCAACCAACAGCTTGGTAAGGCGCTAAAGATTCTATCCAAAGGAGATGCCTCTTACTTTGGTGTAGTAAAGGCTTTGCCAGAATGCCCCAATACCTATTGTGCAGAATCTACTATGCCCATGGAGCTTTGTGATCGATACGATCGTTCTTTTTCACTTTGCACACTAGGCGGTGCAAAAGGCGAGACCATATTATTAGAAAAATTGCCTTATCCTACCTATGACGCGCTTAAAAAGGATAAGGGGAAGAAACACTATAGTGATATAGTTGTATATGTTTAGTTTAAATTTAATTTAACTTTTATATAATTCATAAAATCAAATAAAATGGCTGAAAATTTAAAAACTCCCGGCGTGTACATCGTCGAGAAGGATACGGGTGCCAACGCCGTGGTTCAAGTATCAACCGCAGTTCCTGCTTTTATAGGCTTTACAGAAAGAGCTGAAATTAATGGAAAGTCGTTTCATATGAAACCCGTTCAGATCTCTTCGCTTTCTGAATTTGAGTTGTTTTTTGGTGGACCAGCAGTACCTGTTTATACCATTAAGGAGGTAACCAGTGGAGACAAAGATTTGGTGATGAATGGCAAGTCTTATGTTATGGAACAGAGTCTAAATTCTACATTTTACCTATATAATAGTTTAAAGCTATTCTTTGATAATGGTGGAGCAGATTGTTTTATTGTTTCTGTTGGTCAATATGGTGACCCAAATGTACAATTAGAAATTACACCAGATGTATTCAAACAAGGCATAGACACCTTAGCTGGAGAAGAGGTGCCAACCATGTTGCTAATGCCAGACTCACTCTTATTAGAAGAGGAAGATGCCTCTTACTATGCGGTACAGACCTATGGGCTCGCCCATTGTGGTAAGTATCTGAATAAAGTAGCATTATTTGATGTATGGGGTGGAAACAAGGAATTATCTATCGAGGATAAAAACAAATATGTCAACAGGTTTCGTGAATATATTGGATTAGATAATTTGAGTTATGGTGCTGCCTACTATCCATGGGTTAAAACCAATATTATCCCATTGAATAGCATTGATTACAGAAACTTTGATTTAGAGTCGCTCAAAGGTGTATTACAAGAAGAGCACAAAACCATGCTGGCCAATCTAATCAGTGCTACTACAGAGAAAGAAAAAGTCTATTGGGATGCTGGACTAAAGAATACCAGTAAGGAGTATAAATTACTGCGTAAAACCATTGCTGATCGGTTGAATATTCTTCCAGCTGCTCCGGCTATGGCTGGGTTGTATACCAGAACGGATAAAGCAAGAGGGGTATGGATTGCGCCGGCTAACCAAAACTTAAACTCTGTGGTAGAGCCTATGGTTAAGATTACCCATGAAGAGCAAGAAGCATTGAACGTAGATGGCATTAGCGGTAAATCTATCAATGCTATTCGAACCTTTAAAGGAGCCGGTGCGGCAGTTGTTTGGGGTGCCAGAACCTTGGCAGGAAATAGTCCAGAATGGCGGTATATTAACGTTAGGCGTTTGTTTATCCTTATTGAGCAATCGATTAAAAATGCAGCCTTTTCCGTTGTCTTTAGGCCAAACGTTCCTGTTACCTGGGCAGTGGTACAGGGAATGATTTCCAACTTCTTGACCAATCTTTGGAGACAAGGTGCTTTGGTAGGCGCAAGCCCTGCAGAGGCATTCACCGTCCTTTGTGGATTAGGTGAGACGATGTCTCAGGATGACGTGAATGAAGGCATTATGCGCATTTCCGTAAAAGTAGCAGCGCCTAGACCAGCTGAGTTTATTGTGATCACCTTTGAACAAAAAATGGGTGCAGATGGGTAACGATACCTATAGAGAGTAAATTAATAGACTTTTTTCGAAACCCACTTGTCCTAAGGAATTTGTAGGAGAGGCGGCGCGCAAAACGGGAGTGTGCTAAATATACGTGAGGATTTGAGTACCGGATTAACGAGCAAATTACCAGCAGAAGTGGAGTTTCGGAAGAGGTCTGTTCTAAAAATATTTAAAACTGAAATAATCATGGCTGAGAATTTGTTAATACCTGCTATCGTCCATTTTAATTTGGGCTCCTCGAAAGTTAGTATAACGGATTACCATATAGCAATTGCCTTAGGAAATGAATGCCAATATATTAGGTCCATTAATGCACAAGGTAAATCTGTTTATGCGATACGCAAAGGAGGTGAAATTGAACAGACAACTGATATTAAAGTTTCTATACTGAAAACACCAGATAAAAAATTTGATGATGATATTAAAAAAATAGAAAAAAACTTAGAAGCCACCAAGGAAAGTGATCCTAAAAAATATGTGGAAAATATGCTTTTTAGTATTGCAACCAATGATGATAAGCCATTTACCCATATACAATTTCAGGGGTATGTGAGTGAAATGAGTAGTGAAGTAGATCCTGAAACTGGACTACAGGAAGTCACAGCCGAGCTGGCAGTTTATGATCCAGTTAGTTTTGTTATTAAACAATAGCTTGCTCCATTCGTTATTGAGTTTTTCGGATATTAAGTAGTTTAACTAGAATTTGAAATATTATGCAAAGAGTAACTATTGATTATAAACACTTTAATCAAGCAGGTTTTGATAGTAAAACTTGTAGTGTTTCGGCTGTTGGTATGCCTAATCAAAAGACATCTACAAAAGCGGCCGTATATGATACGTCAACCAAAGCGCCAGTTTTTCAAAATCAGCACAGCGCTCAAGAAGTGGTCGCTTTCACTGTAGAGTTTTTGCCGTTTATAACTGGTAAACAGTTGTTAACAAAAGCATATAGCTTGGTTCAAGAGGTACTGGAGGATAAATATAACGCAGAGCCATTTACCCTTTGTGTACATAAAAAAGATGGTTCAATAGATACCAAAACAACCGTAAATGACGTTATTGTCCAGAAAGCAGAGTTGTTTTTAAATAGAAAAAACGAGGCTACAGGTGAAATGGGATATATCCGTATACGTTTTACTTTACAAGGCTTGAGTCCAGATAAAAAGTAGTCACATGATGTTTGTAACCTTGTTCTGATATTTATGGCTGATTTTAATTTGGTCCATACCTATTCTTTTCAAGTAGAAGTATTGGGTATAACAGATGGTAGTTCACCAGAATATTTCTACAAGGTAGAAGGGTTAAATAATGCTTTGCGTATGGAGCCCTATCTACCTGGAGGGGCGAATAGGCCCTATTATAGAGCCAATGCATGTGAAACGACTGATTTAATCTTGACGAGGCCCTTAGTAGAGGGGAAAACTAAAATAACCGTTTGGTGCGAAGAAGCCATTGATAAAGGATTGTTTAAGCTTACGCAAGCCCATATTTTGGTCCTTAATAAGGAAGGTAAAATTCTGGCACAGTGGAAGATAGAAGATGTCTATCCAAAGGGCATAGCCATTACACCATTCCAGTTAAATGGTCCAACCGAATTTGAGGTAGGAGAAACCATTACGCTTGGCTATTCTAGGTTGGTGCGTACTAAGTGATAGCAGTAATAGACCTTTTTCGCAACCTATTTGTCGTGTACAATGGTGACCAGTGACATAGCCACCCGCATACTATAAATGTATGCGGAGCGGCATAGACAAGCTGTACCGCCAAATGACCATGCGAAAACGGTTTCGAAAGAGGTCTAGTGTAGCAAATAAATTGTATGGATTATGTCAATTATAATTCATGAATTCGTGATTAGGTTTGCAGTGCATAAACCCACTCAACCAGTAGAAAATACGACCAATAAGCCAGTTGATTGTTTACTGGATACGACGCAGCAGCAAGAATTGGTAAAGGATATGGTCAACGCATTATTAGAAGATCGAGAAGCAAGGTAAAATAGCCTCCAGGTATGAGTAACGTTAGTAAGCTAGTTATTAAAGCATGTAGGGACAATAAATTTTCCTCTTTTACAGGAGAATTTATTACATCTATTAATCCAGAGAACTTGGTTATTAAAAGTGCCGTATCCTACCATATTCCTGGAGGCACTCCTCCTAGTGCGCATTTGCTTAAATACCGTGGATCCCCTCCCAAGGTACTTTCTTTTAGTCTTTTATTTGACAATACAGGGATTATGCCTGGTAGCAATACCATTGCTGTAATGGAGCAAGTCAAACAACTACAAGAGGTTGCTTATAGCGTCCAGAAAAAAAACAATGCGCCCAATTACATTCGTGTAATATGGGGGCAGATTGATTTTAAAGGTAGATTGGTAGATCTAGACATTGTCTATTCTATGTTTCAAGTAGATGGTACGTTGGTTAGAGCCGAGGCACATATCGTTGTATTGGAGGAGCTAGTTCCTGTAGGGACAGGGAAATCTGCTTCAGGTGTAGATAACGACTATGCAAAAGCATCGGGTGTAAGTGCAACCTCCAAGGGACCATCTAGTCAAAGGGGTGGTCCACCACCCTCTTATCAGGAGGTCGCTGCCCCCCCCACTTCTTATCAGGCAGCCGTTGCTGCACCGCAGCAGGAAGCCTTTGCACCTAGCCCTAATGGGATGAATGGGGCCTACAGTGGTGCACCACCGGGGGCCTATGATGGAGGGGCTGACCAGATTTATCATGGATCTAATGAAGCTGGTGGGGCGGTCTATGCCTCATCCAGTGTGGCTACGGCTCAGTCTGGCAAGCCTGTTTCTAGTGTAAAGCCGGCCTCCTCTGGCCATGGTGTCTATAGTAATGATGCTGATACTGGGCGTTCTGGTAGCGGCTTACAAGGTGGTGTGGCGGGTAATGGTCCTGGCGGGAGTGGAGGAGGAGTTGGCGGGGGAGGCCATGGGCCAGGAAAATCTGCAGGGACTCCTGCTGCTTCAGGAGCAAATAGCCGTGTTAGTAAATCTAGTGCAACTAGTGTTAGCGATGTAGCAGGCAGTGGGACTGGATCTCCCAAAAATAATGTGGTTCCAGGTAGTGGTAAGGTCAAAGGAAAAGATAGTAACTTTAAAGCCGGTAGCATGGTAGCTGCTGGTGTAGTTGGTAGTGCAGCAGTAGCAGCCGCAGCCGCAAGTGGAGCAGATAGTTTGCGTAAAGGATTGGACCTAAAAGCAAAATTAGGGAGTATCAAGGGAAAAGTGAGTTTTTGGAGAAGGCTCAAAAATTTTACTAAAAAAGTATCCCCTAAGGGATATGAGGCCGGAAAAAAATTAGTAAAAAAGATTTAGGACAGTAAAAAGAATTTTATATCATACTTTTTTTCGTATCTATTCAGTCATTTGGAAACACTGTCCCAAAACAAGAAAAATGCCTCTTGTAAAAAATCACGATCAGAAAGCAGAGTTTACAGATGAAAAGAAAAATAGTGTATCCATTCATTGGTGTGGTTTTTAGGCAAAAATATTTTGGTATCTGTTCAGCGCAGTGGTTTTTATTAGGTATCTATTCCAGTTATTGGTTTTTTGCGTTAAAAGAACACCGCCCCTGTAAAAAGTCGCTGAAAGTGTCATCTTACAGATGACACTTTCAGCGACTTTTTACCAAGGGCTTGATTTTTTCCACTTTTTTATTAAGAAAAAAGTGGGATAAAATGCATTATTAACCAGTATCGTGAACAGATACAAAAGTAAGATAAACACTCCTTATTATCTCTTTGCCTCAAAAATTGCCTCAGCATTTTGTGTCGTTATAGATGCCACTTCTGTTAAGGAGACCTCCTTGATGGTTGCAAGTGCTTCTGCTATATAGCGTAAGTAGCTTGGCTCATTGCGTTTCCCTCGAAAAGGTGAGGGTGCTAAGTACGGACTATCGGTTTCTAAGACCAAATGTTTGAGATCTATAGCCGATATGGTTTCGGCTAGTCCACTTTTCGGTATTGTAATAATCCCGCCAACCCCTAGCGAAAAATCCAGCGCTATACATTTTTCTGCTTCACGCAAGTCCCCGGTAAAACAGTGAATCACTCCTTTTAGACTGCCGTCCTGTTCTATTTCCAATAGGTTGATGACCTCTTTAAAGGCATTTCTGCAGTGAATAGATACAGGCAAATGATAGCGCTTGGCTAAAGAAAGTTGAATGCTAAATGCTTCCTGTTGTGCTTCAAGCAAAGCAGTATCATGGTATAAATCTATACCAATTTCCCCAACGGCTATAAACCCACCTTTATCCAGCCATTCCTCTACTATATATAACTGTTTGGTAAAATCTTTTCTGATATGACAAGGATGGATCCCCATCATAGGCAAACAGCAAGGATAGTCTCCGGCTACATCCATCATTCTTTCGATCGTCTCTTCCTCTATATTTGGCATATAGATTTTTTGGATATCGTTTCTTTGCGCATTCTCTACAACCAAAGGTAATGTAAGGTCATATATATGGGCATGTGTATCGATAAATTTCATAATCTCATCAGTCGTTAACTGTATAGTTTTAGTTATTGTATGTGTTCAACCAATGGCATCAACTGAAGGGATATCGTATCTCTTCAATACACTGTTTTATTTTTACTTTTTTCTTGATAAAAAAGTAAAAAAAATCAAGCCCTCAGCAAAAAGCTTTTTACAGTGGCGTTTTTCTTTTAACATAAAAACCAGTGACTTGAATAAATACTTTTTATCGACGGCCATGTACTATTTAAATTAACACAATGGAAGCAAAGACCAAATTACCTTTTCGCCAATGTTTTGAACGGAAATCTTAATCATACTCTACTAATGCCGCTCTAGTGCCTAGCTCTATAACCTCTATATTGTGAACCTTTTTATTATTGATTTCAAAACGCAATAGCGTACGCATATAATGGGAACCATGGCGTCCAGCCGCACCAGGGTTCAGGTAAAGCATCGGAGGACGCTTGATGTCATGCATCACCCGTAAGATGTGTGAGTGGCCACCTACCAAAATATCAGGTTGCTCTACGCTTAATTTGGTGCGTATTTGTGGCGTATATAAAGGCGGATAACCCGATATATGTATCAGCCATATATGCACTTGCTCACATTGAAATGATTGAAATTCAGGGTGCTTATTTCTTATTGTACGGTCATCAATGTTGCCATATACCGCTCTAAAATGGTTGAAACGATCAAATACAGGAAGTAACTCAGAGTCACCAATGTCCCCTGCATGCCACACCTCGTCACATTTTTCAAAGTGATCAAAAATTTTAGGATCCAACCACCCATGGGTATCTGAGAGTAAACCAATTTTCATAATTCGTGCGTTGTGTGCATTTTTTACCATAGCCTGATCTGCTACTTAAAACCTGATCTGCTACTTATGAAAAATAAGATACAAAATTATTGTTCAAGGCAAGATAACCTAGTGGTTTCGGCCGTTCAATTTGAATGGTGTCATGCCTCGCAAGCCATAAACTAGTTTATGGCTTGCGCTTCTAATGTAAGCAACTGTTTTTTTACAGCTATCCCGGCAGCATATCCGCCTAGTGATCCATCGCTTCTAATCACTCTATGACAAGGTAATAGAATAGACAAAGGGTTTTTACCAATAGCAGAAGCTACTGCCCTGATTGCATGCGGGTACGCTGTTAAAGAGGCAAGCATTTTGTAAGTGCAGACCTCCCCGTAGGGAATTTTGAGCAAGGATTTCCATATATTTATATGAAAATCAGTTCCATATAACTTATAATCAATTGTAAAAGTAGTCCTTTTTAAATTAAAATATTCGTGCAGTTGTAGCTCTATCTCCTTGAAAACCGATGGTGTAGTATGGTATTCCCGCTGGGTTGGCATGATAGGAAAAGGTCTGTCTCCTTCCAGATATAGCCCCGTTAGTTGGTTGGCGTGGGTGGTTAGCAGTATTTTGCCAAGTGGTGTAGT
Organism: Candidatus Cardinium sp. TP; assembly: GCF_025215055.1. Taxonomy (GTDB): domain Bacteria; phylum Bacteroidota; class Bacteroidia; order Cytophagales; family Amoebophilaceae; genus Cardinium. Next base: position 8,416 of record NZ_JANAVR010000001.1, on the reverse strand, counting down.
GGTATAGTTGTAGTAAAATGTATCCTTTGTGCCTTCCATATTTTTTAATAGTTGCAAGCAGTTGTATTGTATAAGTATAATTTTATGATAATGGTTTTACAGAATGTATACTTGTTATTTACATTTATGTTTAATAGTATAGAATTAATCTAATATTTTTTAAATCCTATGTATTAGGTAAAGTAATGATTCGGTATGCGCAGTATGCTGCTAAAATCTAAACAATATTACCATGCGTATCTATCTAAGCTTATGCTTAGCATTGATGTTTTCAGGTCTTAAACCTATTATTTCATCGTGTAGTGGGTTCCGTAATGGAATGTATAGTCCTGGGTATTCAAGTAATTTGATCAATAATCCAATTGTAGTGGATTATAGTCGTCCCTCCCCCAACTACAATGAGCGTGGATCGAATGCTATATCTACACTGGTGATGCATTATACTGTAGCAGATTTGGAAAGGTCCTTGCAAATCTTAACAGATGCATCTAGGCCTGCACGCGTTAGTGCCCATTATTTAGTACCCAAAAGAGCTATAGGTGACCAGAGGAAGGTTTATAGTTTGGTCCCTCAGGCTAAGCGGGCTTGGCATGCAGGTGTTGGTCAGTGGGGCGCTTTTAATGATGTCAATAGTACCTCGATAGGTGTAAAAATAGTGAATGTAGGCTATGAGGATGTAGCCGGTAAGCGTACTTGGGATCCTTTCTAAGATTATCAAATAGATACTGTTATCGCCTTAACGCAGCCGATTATGACAACATATGGTGTGCAGCCTACTCATATAATAGGCCATGCTGATTTGGCACCTGGAAGAAAGCAGGACCCAGGTCTTGCCTTTCCTTGGGAAAAACTTTATAAAAATGGTATAGGTGCTTGGTATAATCGATCTGAGCTTGATGTAAAAGAACAAGGTAGCATAGATATTGAGCAATTTCAAAAAGATTTAAATACCTATGGTTATCCATTCATCTTACAGGCATGTTGGATCAAGCTACCCGATATGTATGCACATCGTTTCAGATGCATTTTAGGCCTAGTAACTATTCAGGTGAACCTGATCCAGAAACAGTTGCTATTGCCAAAAATTTAATAGAGAAGTATTATAATAATGGTGGATAGTACCTAAGATGGCTTAGCTAGAATATGGATAGAAAATTAGGTGGTAAAAGTGGATTCGCCTGGCAACAGGTAAAATAGGCAGGCGATAAAATAGAAAAAGCACTCAATTGGGTTGAAAAAAGTAACGAGAGACTTTTACACAGAAATAGCTGCTTTAATAGCTGGATGATGTATATAGTTGAGTAGTGTAAAGTTCTCATAGACAAAATCAAACAAATCGGTTACGGTCCCGCGGAGTTGCATCTTAGGCAATGCGTATGGCTTACGTTGGAGTTGTAAATTTGCCTGTTCCAGGTGATTATGGTAGAGATGCGCATCGCCCAAGGTATGAATTAGCGTTCCAGGTTGTAGTTGGCATACTTGCGCCATCATCATCGTTAACAACGCATAAGAAGCAATATTAAAAGGTACTCCTAAAAAAACATCCGCGCTACGTTGGTAGAACTGACAAGATAGATTTCCATTCGCTACGTAAAACTGAAAAAACGCATGACAAGGCGGCAATGCCATTTTAGGAATTTCACCCACATTCCATGCACTGACCAATAGCCTACGAGAATCAGGGTTTGCTTTTATTTCCTTTATAATGGCGCTTATTTGATCAATTTTTTCTCCTATTGCGGTAGGCCAACTCCTCCACTGATGGCCATAAATAGGGCCTAGTTCCCCCTCTTTAGTTGCCCACTCATCCCATATTGTAACATCATGTTGCTGTAGATAAGCTATATTGGTATTACCGCTTAAAAACCAAAGTAATTCATGAATAATAGCGTGCAGGTGCACTTTTTTAGTAGTAAGCAATGGAAAGCCCTCCTCTAAGTTAAACCGCATCTGGTAGCCAAAAATACTCTTGGTTCCTGTTCCAGTCCTATCTTTTTTGTCAATTCCCTCTGCTAAGATATGTGCTAATAAAGTTAAATATGGTTTCATCGGTATGGTTGATCGTTTTCTGGGATGGAATTATGGAATTTAGGTCAAATCCGCTCTTCGAACAAGTTTTTTGATTTTTTATCTTATCAGTATAAAAACCACTTGTTAGACAATTTAAGCTGTTAGGATGGATATAAACTGGAAGCAGGCGAACCATCCATAAGTCGTAGAAGCTGTAATCGATGAAGTTTTTTCTTGATATAACTCACGCAGTGGATTAGTGCTGGACAGTGCGTAAAAAAACAGATAAGCTTTTATAGAAAGTTGCGGTTACCCTGTAAAATAGATAATTCTGCAAAAGCTTTTACTGTACTAGTAGGCAGTGGGTTGATTTTTCTGCCCATAGGGAAACCGTAATATGCCCTTTAGACTTATTGTTCAACTTAAAGATTTAGTATCTGTTCACGGTACTGGTTAATAATGCATTTTATCCCACTTTTTTCTTGATAAAAAAGTGGACAAAAAATCAAGCCCTCGGTAAAAAGTCGCTGAAAGTGTCATCTTACAGATGGAAAAACAGGAAGCGCCCCCTTTGGGGCTTCAAAGGAAACTTTTTTTCCTAATCATCTGTAAAATGCCACTTTCTAAACCGCGACTTTTTCAGGGGCGTTGTTCTTTTAATGCAAAAAACGAGTAACTTGAATAGATACAAAATATTATTGCCTAAAAACCACACCACTGAATGGATACAAGATTTAAGTGTAAAAACTCAAAAGTAGTTTTTTTTAAACTTTATGTATTTGATGTTAAGCAGACATTACTTGGATAGAACTGAAGTGCATGCTAGAACATTTGTTCATAATCATGGTTCATTCAGAGGTGCAGTTATGCTCTGACAACAAACCGCCCTATATCAAGTGATCCCTTTAGCTTTAGGTGCATGATACGCCCATTGGCATCGTTTCTCAATGCATTGGGCCCTGCATTAAACTAAACTAAACTATAACTGACAACCAATTACACATCATGGATATAAATAAAAATAAATCGATTCGCAAAGGTTTTATCTTTTCAAAAACAAAATTTCCAATAGTATTGACTTTATCTAATGGTTTGTTTATCAATTTATTTGGATGTACTACAAGCCAGGTTAAGAATGGGGTTGTAGAAGCAGTAGGCAAATCTTCTAATAATAGCGATCATCCCGAACAATCCCGTGAACTCCCTAAATTACCTATAGATAATGAATGTTATAAAAAGATAACTGAACATGACAGTCCTTCCCTAAAATATTATAAGATCAAAGCATACGAGGTCTATGAGAGGCTTTGTACAGAAATTCGTGGATTTTCTAAGGTAAATCCATGTAACTATAAATACCTAATATCGTTATCAGTAGCCCTAAAAAAGTTAATAGCAATTAGAGAGAAGGAATGCGAGGTGCTCAAAAGAGAGGTGAATGAATTTGTAACATTCAGCTGTAACATGCTTGATTCGATAAAAGATCCAAGAATGAAAAGGTCCGAATTATACGATACGTACAAGAAGTATTATAAAGAAACCTATGGAGATGATGCAGAGCACGATGTAGATATAATTAAAGACCCAAAATTGTTACTAGGAGCTATAGAAAATCTAAAAGAATTCAGGCTCAAGAAATTAGATTCATTAATGGATGGTATGAATGAATTCTTAAATCAGATCAATAACGTATTGAAATCGATAGGTATTTTAAAAGAAAATACTAAAAAGAGTCAAGATGTTATTATGGATTATATGACAAGGTTGTCAACGTTCTATGTTATGGTCCTTGTGCGTGACTGGAGCCCTAACCCCTCTACAGACCCAGAACCTAATCCTAAAAAAAAGTTGAATCTATTTAATTTGCGTAAGTAATGGGATCAATTTAGGACAGCTAGTGTCTTTCCAAAAAAGCAGAATAAAAATTCCATTAGCTGATCACTCAATGAGGTCAACTTAAGTAGTGTATTTTATTGATTGTCAAATAAAATATAATATTAATTGCGTTTGTTCCAATGGCGTCAACATAAGGTGCTAATCGCCGCCGATAAAAAAAATTGGCGCTTCAGTAAACTTGTAATCTTTAGACGAGCTGTTATGCAGCGGATCAGAAAAACAGCTTGTGTGAGCCCACGTAGTGGGCGAGTTCTGTTTTTCCCGCTGAACAATAGAGCATTTCGTTACTTTTACTGCGCGCCAAACTTTTTATTGGCGGCCATGGGCAGAGGAGTATACTTAACTATCTATCCATAGACTACTTTTTGTACTGCTGTATTAGCATACTTTTCCCTTAATTTGACTCCATTGGCTGATCACGTGCAAAAATAGGGGAGGTAAGATTAAAAAAGCGATATGATGCAAAGCAATACCACATTTATTTGAAAAAAATATTTGCGGTTAAAAAAAAAAGTTATACCTTTGTATTACGATTCAACGTGGAAGAGATCAAAGCGGTAAAGGCATCAAATGATAAGGTGCAAGCGTGCTAGGTCGATCTCCGTTAGGTTTCGAAAGATGTTCTTTGACTTATTGTAAAAGCAAAATAGGGTAGGCGGATTCCTTTTTAGGATTCAGTCTATTTCCATTTCAAGAGCAAGTAAGAAATAATTAAGGGCGTATGGAGGATGCCTTGGCTCTTAGAGGCGATGAAAGACGTGATAAGCTGCGATAAGTTGCGGGGATTGGCTGTGCGATTTGATCCGCAAATCTCTGAATGGGGCAACCCACCCTACCTATGTAGGGTATCCCTTTAATTAAATAAGGGAGGCAAACCTGGAGAACTGAAACATCTAAGTACCCAGAGGAAGAGAAAACAAATAGTGATTCCATAAGTAGTGGTGAGCGAACGTGGATTAGCCCAAACCATATCAGTTTCGGCTGTTATGGGGTTGTAGGACTAGCTGTTAAAAGTGAATAACAAAAACTTAAATTATTTTGGAAAAGTAAGCCATAGAAGGTGAAAGCCCTGTCAAGGTAATTGTTATTTGTTTAGTTAGTATCCTGAGTAGGTCAGTCCCGGTGAAAGGCTGACTGAATTTGCCGGCACCATCCGGTAAGGCTAAATACTCCTAAGAGACCGATAGTGAACAAGTACCGTGAGGGAAAGGTGAAAAGTACCCTGAATAAGGGAGTGAAATAGTTCCTGAAACCATACGCTTACAAGCAGTCGGAGTTTTTTTATAAAATGACGGCGTGCCTTTTGTATAATGAGCCTATGAGTTAATCTTTTCTGGCAAGGTAAATCCTTTTGAAAGGAAAAGCCGAAGCGAAAGCGAGTCTGAATAGGGCGTTTTAGTCAGAGGAGTTAGACGCGAAAGCCGGTGATCTACCCATGGCCAGGTTGAAGCGTTGGTAAAACAACGTGGAGGACCGAACCAGTGGATATTGTAACGTCCTTGGATGAGCTGTGGGTAGGAGTGAAAGGCTAATCAAACCGGCAGATAGCTCGTACTCTCCGAAATGTTTTTAGGAACAGCCTTAAGTGTATACTGATAGGGGTAGAGCTACCGATAGGACTAGGGGGGTAACCTACCGTGTCCAGACGAACTCCGAATACTATCAGTTTTGCTTAGGAGTGAGGGTTAGGGCGTTAAGGTCCTAATCCGAGAGGGAAAGAACCCAGACCATCAGCTAAGGTCCCCAAATATATACTAAGTTGAACTAAGAAGGTTTAGTTGCTTAGACAGTCAGGATGTTGGCTTGGAAGCAGCCATTCATTTGAAGAGTGCGTAACAGCTCACTGATCGAGCGACAAAGCGTCGATGATGAACGGGCATTAAGTATATTACCGAAGCTATGGCCTTGCTATTTAAGTATAGCAAGGGGTAGGAGAGCATTCTAATTGAGTTGAAGCTGAGTAGTGATGCTTGGTGGATTGATTAGAAAAGAAAATGTAGGCATGAGTAACCAAAATAATGGTGAGAAACCATTACACCGTAAGACTAAGGTTTCCATGGCGATGGTTGTCATCCATGGGTTAGTCGGGCCCTAAGCTGAAGCCGAACGGCGTAGGCGATGGAAGATCGGTTAATATTCCGATACTAGCTAGTAATAGAGAAGGGGGGACGAAGGAGTGAAAGGTCTGCCTTCTGACGAATTTAGGAGGTTAAAGCCCGTAGATATAGGTATGGCAGGCAAATCCACCATATCTGTCGAAGGTGATAGTACTACAATCCCTCGGGGGCGTAGATAATGACCCTAATCATACTTCCAAGAAAAGCCTCTAATTGTTAGGTGCTAGCTAACCGTACCGCAAACCAACACAGGTAGTTGAGGAGAATATCCTAAGGTGTTCGAGTGATTCGTGGCCAAGGAACTCGGCAAAATAGCCCTGTAACTTCGGGAGAAAGGGTGCCTCATTGATCCTTTTAGGAGGGTCAATAGGCCGCAGTGAAAAGGCCCAGGCGACTGTTTACCAAAAACACAGGACTTTGCAAAATCGAAAGATGAAGTATAAGGTCTGATACCTGCCCGGTGCTGGAAGGTTAATAGGAGGTGTTAAGTCGCAAGATTGAAGCGCTGAATAGAAGCCCCAGTAAACGGCGGCCGTAACCTTGACGGTCCTAAGGTAGCGAAATTCCTTGTCGGGTAAGTTCCGACCTGCACGAATGGTGTAACGATCTGGGCGCTGTCTCAGCCACGAGCTCGGTGAAATTGGAGTGGCGGTGAAGATACCGTCTACCCGCAATGGGACGAAAAGACCCCATGAACCTTTACTATAGCTTAACATTGATAATATGTGGATAATGTGTAGGATAGGTGGGAGGCTGCGTAAGTAGTCGTCGTTGAAATACCACCCTTTATCTATGTGTTATCTAATCCTTTTGTATAAGGAGACAGTGTTTGGTGGGTAGTTTGACTGGGACGGTCGCCTCCTAAAAAGTAACGGAGGCTTTCAAAGGTACCCTCAGTACGGATGGTAATCGTACGTAGAGTGCAATAGCATAAGGGTGCTTGACTGTGAGACAAACAAGTCGAGCAGAGTCGAAAGACGGATATAGTGATCCGGTGGTTCCGTATGGAAGGGCCATCGCTAAAAGGATAAAAGGTACTCTGGGGATAACAGGCTGATCTCCCCCAAGAGCTCATATCGACGGGGAGGTTTGGCACCTCGATGTCGGCTCGTCACAACCTGGAGCTGAAGCACGTTCCAAGGGTTGGGCTGTTCGCCCATTAAAGTGGCACGCGAGCTGGGTTCAGAACGTCGTGAGACAGTTCGGTTTCTATCTATTGCGGGCGTTAGAAGTTTGAGAGGGGCTGACCTTAGTACGAGAGGACCGGGTTGGGTAAACCTCTGGTGTATCAGTTGTGACGTCAGTTGCACTGCTGAGTAGCTACGTTTATAAGAGATAAGTGCTGAAAGCATCTAAGCACGAAACTCGCCTCAAGATGAGACTTCAATAAGGGTGGTTAAAGATGATGACCTTGATAGGTTGCAGGTGTAAAGTTAGAAATGGCAAAGCTGAGCAATACTAATTACCCGAATGTTTCTTGTTTTTTTCTTGATTTTGCTTTTACAGTAGTCAATTACTTTCTTTTGATTTGGTATAATTTCAAAAGATTAAAATATTAAAAATAAAGGTGACGAAAGCGCTGGTGTGCACCTCTTCCCATTCCGAACAGAGCAGTTAAGCCCAGCAGCGCCGATGGTACTTCGGTAATACGCGGGAGAGTAGGTAGTTGCCATCTTTTATTTTTTTTGTGCCATGCAGTGATGATTTATTGCATGGCATTTTTTTTACTCTTGCCCTTTGAACCCTTACTTTAATCCCCTACTTCCTTACTTTAACCTTGGAATCCTTCTTGCTTCGGTAATATATAGGTTACTTAAACCACAAGCATAAAAATATGCAGTATATAAAACTATAGTGTATTGCCGTGTATAGGTTGATTTAATATAATTTATTTCATAAATCATATTAAAAACTGCTTTAATGTAAGCGAGCTTATACCCACCTATAAACTAATATAACTATGTGTGGAAAATATATAAAAGCTTTTCTATTTGAGTTGATCAGTATCACTCAGTTGATGCAATGTGTTTTTTTAAGTAAAGGATTATATATAGATAGTCCGGAAATAGGTCAAGATCACTTAAGTAAGGTTAGCAAAAAAGTCGATTTGGTGAAGCAAGAATACCCAAATTTATTCTGTGTTGAATTTAATGCTTTATTCCAAAGGGGGAGGAAAGGTCTAGAAAAGGTCATGGTAAAATATCCGAAAGCATGTATGAATGGTTTGCATACATCGGATGATAGATATAATGTTACTTATTTCATTATATGTAGTAGTCAAGATTTAATCTGACAGGCAGTAAAAATTTAAGTATTAAAGTTGTCCGTTAAGTTAAATGTGTCAGTTAGGTTGTTAAGATAAGCGATTTGATTATTTTTTTCAAAGACTAATT